>CAYPNZ010000008.1:0-17366 GCA_964411845.1 uncultured Anaerolineaceae bacterium | reverse complement strand
CGCCCATTGTGCGGCGGTGAATGAGGGGCGCACGGGGGCATTCAACCGGCTTGACCCGTCGTTGCGCGCTATCAACAGCCGCGATGAGGGGGCATTCGGTGCGGTGGAACTGGCTATCGGTTTCCGCCTGCCGGTGGATGTTGACCCGCACGCGCTGGAAGCCGATTTGCGCGCGCTGGTATCGGCGCAATTCCCCGCCGGGGTTTCGCTGCAATTTTCGGGGCACGAATATGCCCACCGCGCCGAAAAATCCACCCTGTTGGTGCGGGCTTTTCTGCGCGCCATCCGCGCGGCGGGGGAAAAACCCCGCTTCGTGGTGAAAACCGGTACTTCCGATATGAATGTGGTCGCGCCCGTGTGGCGATGCCCCCTTCTGGCATACGGTCCCGGCGATTCAGCGCTTGACCATACCCCGGATGAACATATTGACCTGAATGAATATCTGCGGGCAATTGACGTGCTGAAAATGGCGCTTGAAAATTTAATGGAGATGTGAAAATGACCGAATCTATCCCAATCATCGAACAGCGGCGCATTGAGGCGAATCTCATCAAAGCGCTACTGCCGGCACTGGAAACCGAACTCGGCGCGGAAAAAGCGCGCGAATTGCTGGCGGGGGTCATCAAACAATTGGCACGCGAAAAAGGGGTGGAATTGCGCGTAGCCAATAACGATGATTCACTCATTACCTTTGCCGAAACGTGGGAACCGTGGCTGCGCGGCGGCACGCTTGATATGGATGTGATTTCGCTGACGGATGACGAGTATCGCTTTAATGTGACACGCTGCGCCTATGCCGAGATGTACCGCGAGTTGGGGTTGGCGGATTTGGGGTTCACCCTTAGCTGTAACCGCGATGCCAGTTTAGTGGAAGGTTTTTCCGACCGCATCGAATTTCGGCGCACGCAGACCATCATGGAAGGTGCGCCGCACTGCGATTTCCACTATCGCCGCCGGCGCGGATAGTGATGCAAGTGGCAGTGCCGGGTATGGTCGGGGCGGTTGGCGTGTCACCCCGACCGATTTTTGCCGTTGCCGTTACTGTTGCGCGCTGAGTGCCAGCAGCACGCCGGCACGTCCCACCAGCCCGACCAGCCGCCCGTCGGCATCTACCACCGGCAGGCGTTTGATTTGATGTTCCAGCAATAATTTCAGCGCCTCGGTGAGGGGGGTATATTTGTGCACGGTGATGGGGTTGGGGGTCATCACCTCTTTGGCGGTGCGGCGTTCCAATTGCACTTTATTGTGGGCACTCGGTTTTAACCGGCTGGACAGCGCTTGCAGTACGCTGCCCCGTTCGGCTTCGGTGGCGCGGGTGAGCAAGTCGCCATCGGTGATAATGCCGACAACCCGCCGGTCGTCATCAACCACCACCACCCGCCGCTGCGATGTGCCCAGCAGCAAATCAACCACTTTTGCCAGCGGAGCATCTTGTTTCACCGACGGCACGGAAATGAGCATCACTTCGCCGACGGTAGTATCTGCGCCCACGGCGATGGATTGCCGCGGCAGTGCGGCAACGGGCGGTTGCGCCAGCGCCCGCAGAATGTCCACCCGGCTGAAAACGCCCTGCAATCTGCCGTCGGCATCCACCACCGGCAGGCGTTTGATGTCGTTTTCCAGCATCGTTTCCATGGCTACGGTAATGGGGGTATCATCGGTAATGGTGATGGCGGGGGCGGTCATTGCTTCGGCAACCGTGTGATTTTCCTCTTGCAGACGATGCAACTGCGCTTGCAATTCGGCATCGGTTAAAAAGAGTTGTACGCTGGCATTGGGCAAATTGCTGTGCCGCAGCAGGTCGCCTTCGGTTAAAATGCCGACCACCTTCCGGTTGACATCCACCACCGGCAGGGCGCGGTAAATTTTGTTCAGCAGCAGGTTCATCGCTTGCACCAGCGGCGTGCCGGGCGAAACGGTGCTCACTTCGCGGTGCATAATATCGCGCACGGGCATATCGGCGGGCAAAGACCGCAGCGAGCGATGGCTGTATGCCACCACTTCCACATCTTCCACAGTTATCAACCCCTCGATGACCATTTTGCGCAGTTTGGGCATCACCCGATTGACCCGTACCGGGCTGTCCACCCATTCAACTTTCAGAGGCAAATCGGCAGAAAGTGCCACCACGCTGGCGGTGTGAATGCGGCTGTGCGCACCGAACCCGGACAGCGCGCGGGTAACGGTGGCGCCGGCGCAGTCTTCTTTTTTCAGCAATTCCAAAATTGCCTGATAAAGCGGTTTGCGTTCCCATTTATCGCTTTCGCCGATATAGATGGATACTTTTTTGGCTGAACCGAGAATTTGCATCAGTTTCCTCCTGCTTGAATTACTCGTGCCAGATAAATGCCGGCAATCACCCCCGCCAAACCGAGGGTGGTGTTGCCCACAAAGTTGATGGATGCGGCTTGCCAGCCGCTTTGCTCAAAAAGTTTAAAAGTTTCAAAACTGAACGATGAGAAAGTGGTGAACCCACCCAAAAAACCCACGGCTACCAGCAAGCGCATTTCCGGCGAAATTGGCAGCCGCCCGCTTGCCAGCGTTAAAAAAAAGGCAATGATGAAACTGCCCGTTACGTTGGCTATCATCGTGCCGTATGGAAAACCGCTGCCCCAAATATTCGCCGCCCATTGCTGGGTGATAAAACGGGCATTCGCGCCGAAAAAGCCGCCCAGCCCAATCCACAGATATTGTAACATATTTTTTCTCCAATGTCGCCTAAAAAGACAAAAATCCCCGAAAATCAGGGGAAATTCATTATAATGATGCAATTGTTTTGTGTCAATTGCGTTTTCCCGAAACTCAAAACTTATGGCATAATATCCGCAAAACAGCACGCACGGAGGTTACAATGCCCAAAGTTTATGAAGCCGTCCCGGTGGATGGCGTGGAACTTGTCCACACATTTCGCGGTTATAATGATGAAGTTGAAGTGTACACCTTTCAAGCCGACAGTGTGACATATAACCTGTACAAAAAAGAGGGCGAGCCGGAATGGCACGCCGATTGGGTTACTTCATATCATATCGAACCGATTGCACTGGATGCCGACCCGCGCAATACGCAGGCGATGCTCAAAGCGTTTGCGGCGATGCTCAAAGCGAAAGGGGTGGCATAACGCTACCGCACCCCGCACAAACGGCTGACCAGCATATCCAGCGCCAGCACCGGCTCGATTTCGCCGGTTTTGATGGCAAAATCGGTATGGCGCAGGATAGAGAAAATTTGCACCAGCCGTTCGGTGGAAAAGTTTCGCGCTTCTTCCAGCCGTTTTCTCGCGGCAAAATCGCTGCGCCAGCCTTTTTCGCGGGCAATCTGCATCGGGGTTAAACCCGATGCCGCCATATCTTTTACTTCCAGCAAGCCCCGAAACTGGGTGGTGATACCGGCTAAAATTGCCAGCGGGTTTTGTCCTTCTTCCAACCGTTTGTGCAACTGGTCGAGCGCCGCTCGCACATCGCGCCGCCCGATGGCGTTTGCCATAGCAAACGTTTCCGAATCGGCGGTGTAGGGGCACAGCAGTTCCACATCTGCCAGCGAAATGGGGCGTGCATCGCCGACATACAGCGCCAGTTTTTCGATTTCATTTTCTAGTGCGCGCAAATCATCGCCAACCACGGCTGCCAGTGCCTGCACCGCCCGAGGCTCGATACGTGCGCCTTTTTGTTTCGCGCGGGCATCAATCCAGCGCGGCAGGTTCTGTTTTTGCGGCGCACCAAAATAGTGAACACAATTTTTGTGCATCATCCCGAATTTTAACGCGGGATGATTTTTTTTCAGGGTGACGGTATCCCAAAAAACCAGTTCGGTGGTATCGGGCAGGGTTTTCAGCGCGGAAACCAACTTTTCCATCAACTCGGTATCGCTTTTACTGCGCCCAAACCGGCTCAGAAAGTTGGTTACCACCACCAGCCGTTTTGGGGCAAGAAACGGCAGCGCGTTGGCGGCATTGGTAATTTCGCCGAGGGTGGCGGTTTTGCCGTCAATGGTGGCGGTGTTCAATTCAACCATTGCCGGGTCGTTGCCCAGTGATGCCCGCACTTGCGCCAGTTCTTCTTTTGCCGAAAAATCATCTTCGCCGTGAAAAATGTAGAACATAATTATTGCCGGGTGCGGATGCGGTGGGTGGTCATTTGCCCGGTGTGGCTGCGGGTGATGTTCACAATTTCCAGCGAACCGGGTTCGCCGCTGACGGTAAATTTTTCTTGCAGCAGCAATCCGAGCGGTTGAGCCGCCAGCGCGGCAACGATTGCTGCCATAACGGCTTGGGGCAGGGTTTCCCAGCGAAACCGCTTGCGAGAATTGCTGCCCAAACTGATGATGGCAAACGATGCCACGCCGCTCAGCACGCCGGTGGTTGCCAAAATTGTGCCGCAGCGGGGATGAACCGCCAATTCGGCGTGCCCGTTGCGCAACCGGCGCAAGGCTTCGTGGACGGCATCGGTTACGGCTTCGGTGGAAATGTTGCCGTACAGCGTGAATCCGCCCATATCGCTGCGCCCCACCACCGACAGATTCGGCACGCGCTCCGACAGCACGTGAATGGTGGCGTGTTCCAAACCGTGGTTGCGGCGAATATTGATGATTGGGTAGAAATCGAAGAATCCCATAGTTTAGCCTGCTTTCATTTTATGTCTCTATTTTACCGACAAACGGACGAATGAGCGAATTTTGAACTGTTGAGTTGTGCATCTGCGGCAATGATTTTTGCCATAAATTGCCTTCATCGGTAAAATCGGACTGTAATTGTAAAGTTGAGGGAATGAATCGTCCCCGGTGGGGCGCCTGGTCTTCAAAATCAGTGGGCGGCGGCGAGCAGCCGGCGTCGGTGGGTTCGACTCCCATTCATTCCCGCTCTATTTTCAGGGTTGGAGATTGGCGCGGCAAGTGCCAATCTCTGTTTTTGTGCAATTTAACCACTGTGGCAGAATGTGTTTGCGGCATTTTTATCCCGAGCAGCCCGTTAGCGTGTATCGCAGGGTGAAAATACCGCAAATCCAAAGAAAGACGAGAAAATTTTATGGCAGACAAAGAGTTGGTACTTTTAAAACTTGGCGGTTCTATTATTACCGATAAAACGCAGCCGAATACGCCGAATATGCCCGTGCTGAAGCGGCTGGCGGCAGAAATAAAAACCGCACTCGATGCCCGCGGCGACTCGTTGGGGTTAATTATCGGACACGGTTCCGGCAGTTTCGGGCACGTGGCGGCAGCAAAATACAAAACCGCGCAGGGCGATTTGGGCACGGAAAGTTGGCTCGGGTTGGTGGAAGTGGTTGCCGCCGCCAGCCGTTTGAATCGCATTGTGATGGATGCGCTGTTGGCGGCAGGTATCCCCGCCGTGCAATTTCAGCCGTTTGCCAGCGCGCGCACCCGTAAAAATCAATTGATGTATATGGAAACCTATTCCCTTAAAACCGTGCTGGAACACGGATTGGTGCCGGTGGTTTACGGCGATGCGGCAATTGATGCGGTGCAGGGGATGAATATTGTGTCCACCGAGAAGATTTTCGACAATTTAGCGCGAGAGTTGAACCCGGAACGCATTTTGCTGGCAAGCGATGTGGACGGGGTGTACATCGGCGACCCGAAAACCGACCCCGATGCCGAATTGATTGAGGATATTGATTCGTCGAATTGGGATGAAATTGCCGCATCGCTGGGCGGTTCGCAGGCAGCGGATGTAACCGGCGGAATGTTCACCAAAGTGCGCGATATGTACCATTTGACGCTGGCGATGCCGCCGATGCAGGCGATGATTTTCAGCGGGTTGGAACCGGGCAATGTGGAAAATGCACTGCTCGGGCAAGTGGCGGATTTCGGCACGGTGATAAATTAACCGTCGGGGGCAATTTCCGGCTGAATTTGTCCGCCGGTGAGTTCCGACAGCGCGGCGGAAAAATCGTTCACCGCCGAAACAGGCAGGGTTAGTGTCAATTGCACCTCGGCGGCAAAGGTTTCGGCGATAATCTCGCCTTCAAATTGGGTTGCCAGCCGTTGCAGCGGTTCGTAAAACCGGTACGGTATCGTCACCGACACGTTGCTTTTGTTGACCTTTTCCGTGCGCGGAATTTCCGCCAACACCAGTTGCGCGGCTTCGGTGTATGCCTTCACCAGTCCCCCCGTGCCGAGTTTTGTGCCGCCGAAGTATCGCGTAGTCACCACCGTCACATCACCCAACCCGCTGCCGCGCACCACCGCCAGCGTCGGTTTGCCCGCCGTGCCGGACGGTTCGCCGTCATCGCTCATCCCGTGGGTAACGGATGCGCCGTATCCCACCGCAAACGCATACACGTGATGCGTGGCATCGGGGTAACGGCGGCGAATATCGGCGATGAACGCCCGTGCTGCCGCCACCGTCGGCGTGTATGCCGCACTGCCGATAAACCGCGAACGGCGGATGACAATTTCAATTTCGTGTTCCCCCGCGGGGATAGCGTATCGTGTTTCGTTCACTTTAATCACTCACCGTTGACTGCTCACCACTGACCACTGACCGCTGACTGCTGACCGCTCACCGCTGACTGCTGACTGCTGACCGCTGACCGCTGACCGCTACCATATATTGAGCATCGTATTTTGTCAATCTCGGCGGGGCTTGTTATACTCCCCGCGAGGTTTTTTATGCTGAAAGTGTTATTTATTTGTTTGGGAAATATCTGCCGCTCACCAATGGCAGAAGCCGTGTTTGCCGATTTGGTGGCGCAAGCCGGATTCGGCGATGCCATCGCGGTCGATTCGGCGGGCACGGCAGGCTACCACATTGGCGAACCGCCGTGCGCCGGCACGCGCGGCATCTTCAAAACGCACAACCTGTCTTACGCCGGACGCGCCCGGAAACTTTCCCCTGCCGATTTGCATACCTTTGATTACCTGATTGCACTGGACAGCAGCAACCAAACCGATGTGCAAACGATGTTGGCGCGTGAAGGCATCGAAAAACCGGTTTACCGTCTGCTCGATTTTGCGTCGGGGCTTGATGTGCATGATGTGCCCGACCCGTATTATGTCGGTAATTTTGAAAAAGTGTACGATTTGGTGCTTGCCGGATGTACCGGTTTACTGGCACATCTCGAAGCCACCCACGCCGACCTCCTCAAAAAATGATTCCCACCGCGTTGCGAACCGAATTAACCGCATATTTCCACACCGGCATCACCGACATTACCCCCGTTTACGGCGGCGACATCAACCGTGCGGCGCGTATTTCGCTGGCAGACGGGCAGGTCGTTTTCGCCAAATGGCACGTCTCGCCGCCCGCCGGTATGTTTCCCGCCGAAGCGCACGGCTTGCAATGGCTGGCTCAAGCCAATGCTCTGCGTGTACCGGCGGTTTTCTTTTTCAGCGAAAAATATTTGGTGATGGAATGGTTGGGGCGCGGTACCAGCCGTGGCGCGGAAACAGCCCGGCAGTTGGGCGAAGGGCTGGCGAAACAACACCGCTTTACCCGCGAAAATTACGGCTTGCCCGAAAACAACTATTGCGGACTCACCCCGCAGGTGAATACCCCCGCCACCGACTGGGTTACTTTTTTCGCCGAAAATCGGTTGGGAGCACAGATGCAACTGGCGGCAAAAAATCGGCGACTGCCGGTGCAGCGCGCCCGGCGGCTGGAAACGCTCATTGCCCGGTTGCGCGATTTTCTGCCCGCGCACCCGCCCGCATCGTTGCTGCACGGCGATTTGTGGGGCGGCAATTGGCTGGTCACCGCGGCGGGCGAACCGGCGTTGATTGACCCCGCCGTCTATTTCGGGCATCGGGAAGCCGATTTGGCATTCACCGAATTGTTCGGCGGATTTCCCCCTGCATTCTACGAGGCTTATCGCGCATCGTGGGCGCTCGATGCGGGTTATAATGAACGAAAAGATATTTACAACCTTTATCATTTACTGAACCATTTGAATTTGTTCGGTGAAAGTTATGGCAGCCGCGTAGATGCGGTACTGCAAAAATATACCTGAAACTTCCCCGATTGAGGAATTTATGTATCAAAAAGAACTTGAAACAGCCATTAAAGCCGTAACCCAAGCCGCCGATTTGTGCGTGAATGTGCGCAACGATATGGTCAACCCCGACGCTATGGAAAAAGGCGACCGCAGCCCCGTTACCATCGCCGATTTTGGCGCGCAGGCAATCATCTGCAAAGTTTTGTCAGAGGCGTTTCCCGATGATGTCATTGTCGGCGAAGAAGACACCACCGCCCTGCAAAAACCGGGGAATGCCGCCACGTTGGTGAAAATTATTGACTATATTCAGCAATTTTACCCCGATGCCACCGAAGAATTGGTGTGCGATTGGATTGACCGCGGCAAAGGCAATGTCGCCGAGCGATATTGGACGGTTGACCCCATTGACGGCACCAAAGGGTTTTTGCGCAACGACCAATATGCCATCGCGTTGGCGCTGGTGGAAAACGGCGAAGTGAAAATCGGCGCGCTGGCGTGCCCGGCGCTGCCCTTCGACTTGGATGTGCCCGACAGCCCCAAAGGCGTGTTGTTCACCGCCGTGCGCGGCGAAGGCAGCCGCGAAGCCTCGCTGCACAGCGATGACTTCTCGGCAATACACGTTGTCAGCGAACACAACCCCGCCAAATTGCGTTTTTTGGAAAGTGTGGAAGCGGGACACGCCAACCACGCGCTGAATCACGCCATTGCGCAGGCGGTGGGTATTGTTCAACCGCCGTTACGGCTGGACAGCCAAGCCAAATACGGCGCGCTGGCTCGCGGCGACGCCACCCTTTACCTGCGTTTGCCGTCGCCGCGCACCCCCCATTATGCCGAAAATATCTGGGACCACGCCGCCGGTTCCATCATCGCTGAAGAAGCGGGCGGCAAAGTTAGCGATATGTACGGCAGACCGCTCGATTTTTCCACCGACCGGAAAATGCGCAACAACCGCGGCGTCATTGTCAGCAACGGCAGTTTGCATCAAGCCGTGCTCGATGCCATCGCCAAAGTTGCCGTATGAGCGGGCGGCTGGTACTGAACCATTCCACCCACATCAAAGGGTTAATTCCGGTGCTGGAACATTTGCTCGAACACCCCGGCATCAAAACTATCACCCCCGGTCGGCTGGCGCGGGTAAAGGGGCGTCCCGTGCCGCTGAAACTGCGCGTGACCGTCCCCCTGCGCGGTGGCTTTAAAGTGCAAGCGCGGTCAGAAGGCAGCGCGCAAGAGGTGTTCATCGTCACTACCCTTTCTGCCGCCGAACTGCAAGCCGCCATTGATGCCGTGCTCGCCAAATAACCGATGCAAATTCTGTCAGTTTTCAATTTAACCAAACATTACGGCGAAAAAACACTTTTCAACAACGTTTCTTTCAGCCTGCGCAGCGAAGACCGCATCGGCATTGTGGGCGTAAACGGCAGCGGCAAATCCACCCTGCTGAAAATGCTGGTGGGCGATGAACCGCCCGACGGTGGCACGATTGACCGCAACCCCAAAGCAACAATTGCTTTTTTGCCCCAAAACCCCCAAATGGATGAAACCCAATCGGTGCTGGATTATGTTTTTGCCGGAGAATCGCCGGTGATGCGCCTTTTGCGCGCGTACCGGCACGCCGTGCAGACAATAGCCGCCGCGCCGTTCGATGCCGCCGCGCAGAAAAAACTTGCCGCCGTCACCCAGCGGATGGATGCCGAAAACGGCTGGCACGCCGAAACCGCCGCCAAAACAATGCTCACCCGGCTGGGTGTGACTGCATTCGATGCACCCCTGGGCGAACTTTCCGGCGGACAGCGGCGGCGGGTGGCATTGGCGCGCACGCTGCTCAATCCCGCCGACCTGCTGATTTTGGATGAGCCGACCAACCATCTCGACCCCGATACCATCGTTTGGCTGGAAGAATATCTGGCGGAAACGAAGAACGGGCTGTTGATGGTTACGCACGACCGTTATTTTCTTGACCGGGTGGCGAACCGGATTTTTGAAATCGAAGGGGGCAATATCCACCTGCATCGCGGCAATTACACCCGCTATTTGGAAGACCGAACCACCCGCGAAGCCCAACGCGAGCGAAAAGCGATGGAACGGCGCAGTTTTCTGCAAAAAGAACTGGACTGGGTAAAACGCACGCCGATGGCACGCGGCGGCAAGCAAAAAGCGCGCATCAAACGCGCCCGCGCTCTGCTGGAAGCCGAAACGCCTGCCCCCACCACCGATATGAGCATCAATGTTGCCGGGCGGCGCACCGGCAAACAAATCATCGAGTTGCGCAATGTCAGCAAATCTTTCGGCGAAAAAACGGTCATCCGCAATTTTAGTTACAATATCAAAAAACGAGACCGGCTCGGCATTGTGGGCAAAAACGGCAGTGGCAAATCGACCCTGCTGAATTTGATTGCCGGGCGGTTGCCGCCCGACAGCGGCGAAATTGTCATCGGTGCGACCGTGCATTTGGGGTATTACGACCAAGAAAGCACGGCATTGGATGAAAATCAGCGGGTGTTCGACAATATTGCCGAAGTGGCATCGGTCATTCGCACGGCGGACGGCGGGCGCATTACCGCCGCCCAAATGCTGGAGCGCTTTCGCTTTCCGCGCCCGATGCAGCAAGCGTATATCCGCACACTGTCCGGCGGCGAGCGGCGACGGCTGTATCTGCTGCGCACGCTGATGATGGCGCCCAATGTGCTGTTGCTCGATGAGCCGACCAACGATTTGGATATTGAAACATTGAGTATTTTAGAGGATTATCTGGACGATTTTGACGGGGTGTTGCTGGTTGTTTCGCACGACCGCTATTTTCTCGACCGGACGGTGGCGCATATTTTCGCTTTTGAAGATGAGGGGCAAATTGTGCAGTATCCCGGCAATTACAGCGATTACCGGCGGAAACGGGCGGAAAAAGCGCGTGAAAATATTTCGTCCCCCGCCAAAAAAATCCCGCCAAAAAAATCCCGTGCCCGCGACAGAAAACTGAACTATCGCGAGCAGCAGGAATTGATGCAACTGGAAACACGCATCGCCGAACTGGAAGCGGAAAAAGCCGCGCTGGGCGAAAAAATCAACCGCGCCGGCAACAATTACCGCGAATTGCAGCAACTTTCGGCAATGCTGGCGGCGGTAGAAACAGCATTGGATACCGCCTTCGAGCGTTGGGCGGAACTGGAAGAAAAACGGCAAAACGAACAGCCGGGTTAAACGGCGGTTTCTTCAATTGCCGATGCCACATTCACGCAGGTGCGCACGGCGTTTTTTAACAATTGGTGGTTGTCCACCAGCCCCTTTTGCATCCACACTACCACTTTGTTTAAAATATCAACCGACGGGTCGGCGGCAATGAGCGCATCCATCAGCGCGGGGGGCAAAGTTTCCGCCACCGATACCTCTGCGGGCATAAACAGTTCGTATTTTTCATCAAATGCCGTATTGCCCGTTTCGCGGGTGGGCAGGTCTATTTTATCGGCGTAACGTTGATGCCGTTTGCGCAGTTGGAAGGGTTGTTCGGCAGACAGTTGCGCCCGCACGCGCGTCCACGGGCGCGTGCCGGCGGTCTTTTTTGAAGAGCGGTATCGTTGTTGGTAAATATCCACCACAACTTCAATGCCGTCTATCGTGCCGCGTAAATTCGGGTAAGCACCTTTGCTGTGGGGCGATTGATTCGTCAAGCCGAAAGATTCTTCAATCTGCCGGTTAGCGGCTCGGACGGCTTGCGAGCGTCGTTTCGCCCAGAGGAACAACGGCACAAAAACGCCGGCAAACACCACAAAAACGATGATAACGGTTATCAGTCCTGCATTCATTGTTCCTTCCTTTTCATAATTCTTCCTTAACCGCGCGAGCGTTCCAGCAGGGTCATCATTAAAATACCGAGCACGGCGGTGGTTTCCTCGGTTTCTTTCAATTCCGCTTGTTTTTCAATGGCAAAACTGCTTTCAAACAGCGCCGGTTTTTTGGTAATTTTGAAAACCAATGTGTCGTCCGGGCGTTCCACCAGAAAAGCGGGGTTGAACACATACCCGGATAACATCCCCACCAAAGGTATTTCGCCAAAAAACGCATCTGCCACTTTTACCCAGGGATTTTCTTCCTGAATGCGCAAAAAATCGATACCGTTGGCATCGCTGATGTCGTAGCGGGCTTTCCACAGTGACCGCGCGCCCTGCCGTTTGATTGAGCCGAGTTCGACGCCGTTTTGGTCTCGGAAGTGGTAGCGCGCGGAAAAATCAATCACCCGGTCGGCTTTGATGGTGTAGAGCGGCTGGGTCTGCGCTTTGTCGGCAAAAATGGTGATGTCGGCTTTCAGTTTCATCAATTTCTGTTTGACGTAAAAGCGCAGGCTGCCGTTGGCATCGTACACCGAGATTTGCGGCGCAAGGGCTACTTTTTTGAATTCGAGTTTCAGGGGGAAGTTCATAGTTTCTCCTTTGATTGTGATGAATACTTATTTTACCACCAACGGCAGATAAATCATACCCAAATAATCGTCATCGTTTAAAATGGTGCCATTGGCTGAACTGCGATTGATGGAGACCGTGCCATTGCTCAATGAGAGCAGAAATATTTCGTCGTCCTCCGGGAAAAGGTCGCCGATGACGGGCACGGTGATGGTGTGCAGTGTTTCGCCGGGAATGAAGGTGAGTGTGCCGAGGGTGTCCGCGAAATCAATGCCGGGCGAGGCGGGCGAAATGACACCGCCGTATGTCTGATAATCCACCGTGGCGGTAAATTGTGCCGGGGCGGACAGGGTGACGGTGAACACCACGGGGGTTGTGCCGCTGTCCCCTTCGGGGATTTGCACGGCGGTGAGATTATCAATATCGAATTGGGCGGTCTCATCATCGGTGATGGTTCCCACGGCTTGCGCATCTGCCAGCGATGCCCCGGACGGATTGCTCAAATCAACGGTGAAGGTTTCGCTGCTCCCTTCGTCCGTGCCGTCACCGGCAACGGTGATGTTGATGGTTTTGGCGGTTTCCCCCGCGCTGAAAGTGAGCGTGCCGCTCGCGGCGGTGTAATCGCTCCCCGCGGTGGCTGTGCCGTCGGCGGTGGCATAATCCACCGTCACGCTGCTGCCGGCGGCGGGCGAAAGGGTCACGGCAAATGCGGCGTTGACCGTGCCGCTGTCCCCTTCGGTGACGGTGGCATCGGCGATGGTCAGGCTGGAAAGTCCGTCATCATCCACAATGGTGCCCAGTCCCACCGCGTCAATCAGTTCGGCGTTGGCGGGATTGCTCAACGTCAGGGTGAAGGTTTCGTCGGTTTCATCCACCGTGTCGCCGATGATGGGCACGGTGACGGTTTTTTCGGTTTCGCCGACATTGAAGGTGAGTGTGCCGCCGGTGGCGGTGTAATCGCTTCCCGTCGAGGCGTCGCCATTCGCGGTGGCATAATCCACCGTCACCACCTGCGTGCCGGTCGGCGCGAGAGTCACGATGAAGACCGCGCCGAGCGTGCCACTGTCCCCTTCCAGCAGGGTCACATCGGTGATGCTCAACTGGTTTTGCGCCTCATACGCGCCGATGTCGCAAATGGCAACCGTATCGCCATCCCCGTCGAAGGGGCGGGCGATGCCGCGCTGGTCGGCGGCGGGGCAGGCGGCATTATCTGCCGCATCAATGGCGGGACTGCCCGCCAGCACCGGCAGCGTCCACGTTGCGCCGCCGTAATCGCCCGGCGTGCCGAACAGCGGGTCGGCGTATTGCACGTCGCCCGTTTGGGTGAAGTCGCACGTCCCGTCATTGGAAAGGTTGTGTCCGAGAGACGCGGGAGGATTGAACGGGTTGCAATTTTGCCGTTGATTATCGGCGACGATGCTGTTTTTCAGGGTTACGGTGATACTCCCGGCAAAAGCAATGCCATTATAGCCGAATCCGCTCACCGCTTTGTTGTTGGCGATGGTGCTGTTTTGCAGCGTGATGGACGAAGGGGCAGCGGTGTAGGCGTAAATGCCGCCGTTGGTGGACTCCGCCGTGTTATCGCTGACGGTCACATTGGTGGTGGTGATATTGCCGCCAATGATATACATTCCCGCGCCGGATGTTGAGCGATTGCCGTAAATCGCCGAATCGTTGGCAATCGTTTCGCCGATGGTCTGGTAGATGCCGCCGCCGTTGGCAGAGGTAACAATATTGTTGCGGATGGTCACATCTTGCAGCGAAAGGGTCTGCGAGTTGTAAATGCCGCCCCCGCCCACCGAACCGGTTTGGTTGCCGGTGATGGTGACATTGGTGATGCGGGCAGTAGCGTTGGTTGCCACATAAATGCCGCCGCCGCCATCGGTTGAAACGTTGCTGATGACCTGACTGTTTTTCAACACAAGCAGCGTGCCGTTCCCGTGAGCGGCAATACCGCCCCCCGCATACGCGCTGTTGCTCATCACAATGACGTTGGTCAGCGTCAGCACGTCCGTGGTGAAAACGCCACCGCCCCATCCGGCGGATGACGTGCCGGTGACTGCCCCGTTGCGGATGGTCACATCGGCGAGGGCGATGGAAGCTGTGCCGGTGAAGACGCGCCCCGCGCCGCCGCCGTCGATGATGGTGTTGACCGCCCCCTCGCCGAGGATGGTCAACGCTTTGGCAACGTCCAAATTTTCGGGGTAAACGCCGCCGGCAACTTTGATGACGTCGCCGGCGCTTGCTTTGCCGATTGCCGCGCCGATGGTGGCGCACGCGCCCGCCGCGGACGACAGGCACGAATTGCCATCATTGCCCAATGTCGCGTCAACAAAATATGTCGTTGCGGTTGTTTCCGCCGCCACGGTGAGGGTGGTCAACGGCAAAGCGGCAATTGCCAGCAAGATAATCGAACCAATAAATGCTAAACCCAGCCGGGGGTATAAAGTTTTTACAGACATACAAGATTCCTTTTTTGAATTAGCGCACAATCAGCGGCAGGTAAATAAAGGACGAATAGAGGTCATCATTGAGGATAGTGACCCCGGCGGAAGTGCCAAAAACAGGCACGGAACCGTTACTCAAATTCACTGAAAAATATTCGTCTTCTTCCAAATATCGGTCGCCGATGACGGGCACGGTGATGGTGTGCAGGGTTTCCCCGGCGGCGAAGGTGAGCGTCCCCGTGGTGGTGATGAAATCGACCCCCGCCGTGGCAAAGGTTGAACCGTTGCCGCCGCTTGCCGTATAATCCACCGTGGCGACAAATTGCGTCGGGATGGAGAGGGTGACGGTGAACACGGCGGGCGTTGTGCCGCTGTCCCCTTCGGGGATTTGTCCGCCGTCGGAAACGCCGGTCAGGCTGAAGGTGGCATCATCGTCATCGGTGATGGTTCCCACGGCTTGGGCGTCCGCCAGCGTCGCGCCGGAGGGGTTGCTCAAATCAACGGTGAAGGTTTCGCTGCTCCCTTCGTCCACCGCGTCACCGGCAACGGTGACACTGATGGTTTTAGTGGTTTCGCCCGCGTTGAAGGTGAGCGTGCCGCCCGCGGCGGTGTAATCGCTACCCGCGGTGGCTGTGCCGTCGGCGGTGGCATAATCCACCGTCACGCTGCTGCCGGCGGCGGGCGAAAGGGTCACGGCAAATGCGGCGTTGACCGTGCCGCTGTCCCCTTCGGTGACGGTGGCATCGGCGATGGTCAGGCTGGAAAGTCCGTCATCATCCACAATGGTGCCCAGTCCCACCGCGTCAATCAGTTCGGCGTTGGCGGGATTGCTCAACGTCAGGGTGAAGGTTTCGTCGGTTTCATCCACCGTGTCGCCGATGATGGGCACCGTGATGGTTTTGGTGGTTTCACCCGCTTCAAACACAACCGAGCCGCCGTTGAAAATGAGCGCGCCGCCGGTGGCAGTGTAATCGCTTCCCGCTGCCGCCGAGCCGTCAGCGGTGGCGTATGTCACCGAAACAACTTGGGTGGTGGTCGGCGCCAGCGTCACCGTGAAAACCGCGCCGAGCGTGCCACTGTCCCCTTCCAACAGCGATATATCACTGATGGTCAGTTGGTTTTGGGCTTCATACGCGCCGACATCACAGGTGACCGTACCATCCACATCACCGTCAAAACGGGCGATGCCGCGCTGGTCGGTAGTGGTGCAGGCGGCGTTATCCGCGGCGTCAATGGCGGGGCTGCCAATCAGCACCGGCATCGTCCACGTTGCGCCGCCGTAATCGCCCAACGTGCCGAGCATCGGGTCAACATTCTGTTGGTCGCCGGTTGCGAAAAACTGGCAATCGTAATTATCCACCACATTATAGCCCGCCGAAGTTGGTGGAGAGGTGTTGCTGCAATTTCTGTTATCGTTATTGGCGATGATGGTACTTTTCACCGTGATGGTTGTGCTGTTGCCCACCGAAATCCCGTTAACCGGGTTTCCGGCGGTAGTTAAATCGTGATTGTTGGCAATGGTCGCATTTGTAATCGATAACATTGCCGAACTGCTACTTTGCGTTCGAATACCGCCATCGCCGCTGGTGCCTGTATTTTCGTTGATTGTCACATTGGTGAGCGTGCTCGAACCGCCCGCCAAATAAACGCCACCGCCGCCGGCGGCTTGATTATGGTGAATAGCGGAATTTGCCATCATCATTGTGCCGGAAAGCAGATAGAATCCGCCCCCGAATTGTGTATCGGAAACATTGTTGTGCAGGGTGGTATTTGTCAGCGAAACGGTCGCGCCGGTAGACGAAACACCCCCACCGGACAAGGTGGCGCGATTCCCCGCAATCACTGTATCGGTGATGTTGGCAGTGGCGGACGATGCCGCATACACCCCGCCACCACTGCCGATGGCAGAATTGCTGATAACGCGGCTGCTTTGCAGAGTCAGCACCACCCCCGCATTTCGAACGGTGATGCCGCCCCCCGATGAAGCCGAATTGCTCATCACGGTGACGTTGGTTAGCGTCAGCGAACCGGTCGCAAAAATACCGCCGCCATAGCCGGTCAAATCGCTGCTGTCTGCAAACCCGTTGCGAATGGTAATGTCGGAAATGGTGGCGGGCAGGGTGTTCCACAAAACCCGCCCCGTGCCGCCGCCATCAATGATGGTGGTATCTGCCCCCGCGCCGACAAGGGACAGATTATTGATGGATGTTTGCAGGTGTTCGGCGTAAATACCGGCGGCAATGTGGATGGTATCGCCTGCACTCGCTTTGGCAATCGCCGCGCCGATGGTGGCGCACGCATCCGCACCGGGGGCGGTGCAAGCGTTGCCGTCATCGCCGAGCGCGGCATCCACATAAAAAACTGTCCCCGATTGCGCTTGCGCGGCGAGACCGGTCAGCAAAAAGGTAATAAAAAAAGCGGACAACAAAAGTTGTATGCGTACATTTAATCTGTTGATGAACATATTTTACTCCCGAGATAATATTTCGGTAGTGGTGTTTTTTGACTGATACACGTATTTTGTGTGATTTGCAATTTGCCCCCTCCCCCTGACCCCCTCCCCCAAATTTGGGGGAGGGGGC
>CAYPNZ010000007.1:0-17982 GCA_964411845.1 uncultured Anaerolineaceae bacterium | reverse complement strand
GGGAGGCAATAATGAATAAAGAGAATAACAGTAGAGTAGAAAAATCTCAATCCCCACCCAAGCGCACCCAAAAACCATCTTCACAGCCCCAACGGTCACAACCTCCTCCTGAAAGGACGAAGCAGCCAAAAAGAAAGTAGATTTGTATACAGATGTATGGGTACTCGCGAGTTGCCCAAACTTTTATCACCCCCGCCCGTTTGCCCGCACACCCCATCGCACGTATAATTTTTATCGTAAATTCGATAAAAATTGGTGCAAATGAAACGAAACTACCGTTCAACCGACAAGTTAAAAAAGATACTGGCACAAGAAGAAGGTGCCGTGATAAAAAACTGGGGCGGCAAATTGCCCGTCGCGCTGGTCTATGCGAACACTTATCGCGTGGGCATGAGCAGTTTGGCGCTGCACACCCTCTACCGGCTGTTTAACGATGAACCGGATGTGGTCTGCGAGCGCGTTTTTTTCGGCATTCGACAACTTGCCCGCCCCACCGAACCGGTCATCTCGCTGGAATCACAAACCCCGCTGGCAGAATTTCCCGTCATCGCGTTCACCATTTCATACGAGTTGGATTATTTCAACGTGATTGCCATGCTGCGGCAGGCGAATATCCCCGTTTTTGCCGCCGAGCGCACCGCCGCCGACCCCATCATCATCGCCGGCGGACCCGCCGTGTACACCAACCCCGAACCAATGGCAGACATTTTCGATGCCGTCGCCATCGGCGAGGGGGAAGCCGTCATCCATCCGCTGATTGATGCGCTGTGGGAAGCCGTCAACCAACCCCGTGCCGATGCCCGTCACACGCTGGCGCAGGTTAACGGGATGTACGTCCCCGATGTCAGCCGCGAACCGGTGGCGCGCGTATGGCTGAAAAACCTGAACGATTTCCCCGTGGTTACTCAAATTTACACCCCGCACACCGAATTTGGCGACCGCACGCTGGTAGAAATTGCCCGCGGCTGCGGGCGCGGCTGCCGTTTTTGTTTGGCGGGATATGTTTACCGCCCGATGCGCGAAATTCATTTGGATACGGTGCTGGCGGCAGCCAAACACGGGCTTGCCCACCGCGACCGCATCGGGCTGGTGAGCGCCGCCGTCAGCGACCATTCGTGGATTGACGAAATTGCCACCCGTCTGCGCGCAATGGGCGCACGGCTCACCGCATCTTCCATGCGGGTTGACCCCATTTCCGAACCGCTCATCAAAGGGCTGGCGGAAAGCGGCAATCAAACTTTGACCATCGCGCCGGAAGCGGGGTCGGTGCGCATGCGAAAAGTTATCAACAAACCGCAATCGGACGAGCAAATTTTGCACGCGGTGGAACTGGCGGCAAAATATAATTTTCCACAATTGAAAATGTATTTTATGGTGGGACAGCCGACCGAGCAGGAAGCGGATGTGGCGGCAATTGCCGAACTGGCGCTGGCGGCAAAAAAGATTTTTCCGCGCAATATGGCAATTAACGCCACGCCATACGTGCCGAAAGCGCAAACGGCGTTTCAATGGGCGGCAATGATGCCGGTGGAAACCATCGAAACGCGGGTGCGCTATTTGGAACAGCGGTTACAGCCGGCGGGCATTGCCGTTCGCAGCGACAGCCCGGCGTGGGCGGCGGTAGAAGGGGTGCTGGCGCGCGGCGACAGACGGTTGGGGCGCGTGATGGCGCACATGAAACGTGTATCGCTGAAAGAATGGCAACGTGCGCTGGCGGCGGAAAATTTGGGGCAAGATGATTTTTTGCGCGAACGAGACGTTTCGGAACCGCTGCCGTGGGATACGGTGAATGCCGGCGTGAGCAAATCGTATTTCAGTTGGGATTTGAAACGGGCGCACCGCAACGAACTGACGGTGGCGTGCCCGCCTGCCAAATGTATGAAATGTCGCGCTTGCGACCGCGAATGGGCATTCCGCCCCGATTATGAAGCGGAACTCGGTCCCAACTTGGGGGCATACGGCGATAATTTCATCCCGCTGGGAAAATAGACCTTTTGCATAAGTTTGTCATTCCGAAATTTCCCGCAGGGAAATATCCGGTATGACATTTGACTTGACGACTACGACCCGCCTGAAAAAAGGTCGATTTTTCACCACAGCACCCGCAGGGCACAGGCGGCACAGAGAAGCGGAGAAATTCATATTTTTGAGTTCGGGTCAAATTTGCCGACAAAATCGCAGATACAACCACATAAGTGGCTCTCAAACCTTATTTTTCTCTGTGCCTCTGTTGCTCTGTGGTTTAATTTTTGTAACTGTTTAGCCACCTGTTGAATAGAACACAGATGCCGCAGATTGAGCGGATTTACACAGATTTTCCTGAAAATAATTTAAAATCTGCGCAAATTCCTGCAATCCGTGTTAATCTGTGTTCTATTTTGTTTAACCACCCGTTCAGCAGTGCCCGTTGAATTGTCATTGCTTCGCTGCGCTCGCAATGACATGCCCCTCACAATCCCGAAGACAAAAAAAGCCACCCCGCGGGGTGGCTTTTGTATTTTCAGGTTATACCAACTGAGCCAAATCTTCGGCGGCGCGGCGCATATCAAGGAATATCAACCCCAATTTGGCATCGGCGCGCGCCATAACGGTGAGCACCGCTTCTTCTCCAACCGACATCAAAATAACATATCCGTTGGTGCCGCGAATGTAAACTTGGTCGAGATAGCCTCGGCTCAATTCTTGCGCGATGCGTTCGCCCAGCGAAAGCATTGCCGCCGACATTGCCGACACCCGGTCTTCTTCAATATCCTGCGGCAGCGATGATGCCATAATCAACCCGTCAACGCTAACCACCGCCGAGGCTTCAATATCAGCCGTGCCGGCTTGCAAATCTCGTAAGCGAGCCACCATTTGTTCTGTGCGAGATGCCATATTGCTGTGTACTCCTTTCGCGCCATTTCCTGTTTCTGTACAAATTTCCCACCGATTTCCATCATAACACAACAGCGATTTACTGTCAATGTAATTGCATTTTTATTGCGCTCACAGCCGCGCCAAATCCACCGGTGCCAAATCGGGATTATCACACGCCACCCGCCCGACTTTGCCCATCGGTATCCATGTTTTTTCCAGCCGCACCCGTACCACATCTGCGGTAAAATCGGTATTGGTGCCGAGATGGTCATCGTTGCTCATCAGGCTGGAACCCACCCCGTAAATATCGGCGGGCACGCCCAAATCTTCAAATTGCCGAATTTTGGTCGGATTGAAACCGCCGCTGACGACAATTTTTACGGCACGGCAATAATCGGCGGCGCGCGATTGCCATTCGGCGGGCAGTTGCCAACTTTCCCAAGCGTGGTCTATTGCCTGCCGAACCGTCCATACCAGCCGCGGGTTGACGCCGTTATCGAGTTTTCTGTCGCCGAGCGGCGGCAAACTGATGTCGCGCATGTTGCCTGCCGTGTCGAGCCGCACGCCGAACAGCCGGTATTTTTCGGCTTCGGCGGTATCGCCCGCATCCATCGCCTGCCGGTAGCGGGCAAACATCGCTTTGAGCACCGCCAAACTGGTGCCCACCGAATCGTTGTTAAAATCAACCAGCGCCACCCGCGGCACAGAAACCGCCTGCGTCGCGGCAAATGCCAGCATGGCGGCGACCGTGTCGCCCAAAAAAGAAGCAATGGCTGCGTGCGCCACCGTTCCCCCGCCGAGACCGCCCCACCAATCGCCTTGCGCATCGGTGGAAACAAACGAAGCCACATGCCCGCCAAAATCCAGATTGAACCGCTTGACGGCAATATCATAGGCGTAACCGTCGGCGGCTTGCACTTCGTGGGCATCAAATCGCGCCGGGAAAAAAAGGACGGGTTTGCCGCGCGCCGCCACCAGCGTATTGTAAACGTTGGTGGCAATGCGGCTGCCGCGGGTGAGTGCGCCCAAAATCGGTGTTTCCAAAATGGCAATATCGCGGTATCGCCCGCGAATTTTCATAACGGGTTGCAGCCGGGTGATGTCGCCATCGTAACGGGTGATGACGCCATCTTGCACGGCTTCCACTTCCAAATTTTGCCATGTTTCCACAAAATTGTCGTTTTCATCGAAATAGCCGGCACAGTGACGCAACATGCTCAACGCTTTATCTACCCCGGCGATGACTGCCTGCGGTCGGCGGCGGTTGAAAATTTGCATTTCGACCCACACGTCGCCGGTGCGCAAATGGTGCGGATTGAGCGCGGGGTCTGTTACCCGCGACGCATCGCCATCGAAGCGATAATTGGCGGCAGCCAGTTTTTTCAGCGTGGCGGCAATGTTGATGAAATATTTGTCGGAATACCAGCCGCGCCGCATGCGGTCAACATCCAGTTTGAAAACCTCGTTGGTCAGTCGTTGGTTGTTAAAAATTGACATAAATCACCTGTTATAAATTATTTGCTGCGCTGTTCGCCGTTTGTAATTTGACGCACCACTTCCACCCCGTTGAGCATCATATTGTACAGAAAAATCAAATGCAGCAGATTGCCATCGTGTGGAATGGCGCCGATTTTTGCCGCCGTTTCCACCGGCAAATCGTAAGTATCCACGCAATCCACGGGCAGCACCACGCGGTCGGGACGGTTGGCGGCGTTGGCGCGGAGTTTCAGGTGCATTGCCAATTGGTAGGTGCACAGGTCGGTGCAGTCGCCCACGGTGATGAAGGTATCCACCTCGGGATGCGCATCGAGCCACGGGTCAAGGTCTGTGCCGATGGCTGAACTGAGCGAGTTTTTCGGCATTACCGTAAATTCATCGAAAAACGGCAATTCGGTGAAAGCGGTAACGGTTTCGCTTTCCGCCGTGCCGCGGATGCAGTGCGGCGGGTAGTTGGCAAACTCCACCGCGTCGGCGGGATGGCTGTCTTGCGTTAAAATGAAGTGGCGCACGCCTGCCGCATACGCATTTTTGAACAGCGCCGTAATGGGGTTAACCAGCGCCGCCACGCGCGGGCTGGCAAGGGGTCCTTCGTAACAAAAACCGTTCACCATATCCACCGACAGCACCGCCACCCGCTCCGGGTGTTCGCCCGCCAATGCTGCCATCGAAACAACGGGTAGCGATTCTCGCCAATTAAGCGCCCAGCGCAAAAACGGTTTGCTGTTGGTGATAAAAGTTTCCAAATTCATACCTGCCTCCAAAATGTACTTTTTACACCAAGTTTGTTTAAAAAATAGCCCGTCCGGCGCATTTGTATTTTACGGAAACAACCGGCGGGTTTTTACTTCTGCCACGGCATCGGCTTTGAACCGGTACAGCCGCGCGGGTCTGCCGCCGCTGTCACGGAAGCGGGGGGTGGGTTCCACCACATTTGCTTTGCGCAATTTGTTGCGGAAATTGCGTTTGTCCAGTTTTTCGCCGAGCACAATTTCGTATGCTTGCTGCAATTCTCGCAGGGTGAAAGTTTCCGGCAATAATTGAAAACCCACCGCACTGTATTCCAATTTATAGCGCAACCGAGTGATGGCATACGCCAAAATGTCGCTGTGGTCAAATGCCAGCGGCGGCGGGTTGTATGCCGAAAACCAACGGGCTTCGGCGGCATCGTCGCTGGCGTGCAATTTTGCAATTTTATCGGCGCTGACCAGCGCAAAATACGCCACGGTGATGATGCGCATGCGCGGGTCGCGGTTGGGGTTGCCGAAGGTGTATAACTGCTCCAAATAGACTGCATCACGGGCGATGCCGGTTTCTTCCTGCAATTCGCGGTAGGCGGCATCGTCCAAACTTTCGGTGATGCGCACAAAACCGCCGGGAAATGCCCACTGCCCGGCAAACGGTTCAAGTTTGCGTTTGATGAGCAGCACTTTCAATGTACCGTCTAAAATGGTGAACAACACCACATCCACCGTCACCGACGGTCGGTCATAATCGTTGGGATTGTATGGTTTTGACGCAGTCATTTTCACCTGCCAAATAGTGTTCTATACACACTAACAGTATAGCACGACAATTACGGCACGTCAAATAAAAACAGCCCCGCCCCGAAATAAATTTCGGGGCTAAAAACACAAGCCGACTTTCAGTCGGCTTGAATTTTGTGTCTGAACTTCAGGCGTGGATAATTTGTCGTCCGGGATTACCACATATATTTTTCCCAAGCGTTTCGCGCTTCCATACTGGTCATATATGCCAGCGCAAAATAACGCGGTTTGGCGGGTTTGGTCAGCAGTTTCATACCGGCTTCTTCCGGGGTGCGATTGCCTTTTTTGCCGTTGCAGTGTTTGCACGCCGCCACCACATTATCCCACGTGGTTTTTCCACCGCGCGAACGCGGCATAACGTGGTCAATGGTCAGCGATTGTTTACCGGGTTGTTTGCCGCAATATTGGCAAGTGTACCGGTCGCGCACCAAAATACCCCGCCGCGAAACCGGCAGCGAGATTCGGTGCGGAATGCGCACGTAATACACCAAGCGAATAACCAATGGCACCGGCAACGTCAGTTGCTCTGAGCGCAGCATGGCTTGCGCTGCTTCTACCACCTCTGCCTTCTCTTTGAGCAAGAGTACGATGGCACGCCGGACGGAAACGACACTCAAAGGTTCGTAAGAGGCATTTAAAACGAGTACACTGCTCAAAATCTGCCTCCCGATTTTGTAACGGGTTGAATGAATTTCAGCAAAATTATAACAAAGTGATTCGTGACGGTCAAAAAAATAGGTTCATTTTTTACCAATCGGCTGAAAAATATCGCACAATTTGACACCTTAAACGTTTAAGTCTATAATGGTTGCCAAGAGTTAAACGTTTAAGTTCGGTGATTGGAGTTGCCGTGCCCCCAACAGAGGTCACGCTGAAAGACATCGCCCGCGCTGTGGGCAAATCGGTTGCCACCGTGTCGAAAGCGCTGCGGGGACACACAGATATTTCGCCGGAAACCCGGGCATTCATTGCCCAAACCGCCGCCGAGATGGGGTACGCCCCCAACATTACCGCCCGCCGGCTGCAAAAAAAACGCACCGATGCCATCGGGTTGATTTTGCCGGTGCAATCGGCGCGGCAGGCAGACCCCTTTTTCACCGAACTGCTGACCGGCATTACCGCCGAGGCTGCCCGTCACAATTTCGATTTGCTCGTTTCAGCGCGCACCCCCGGTAAAAATGAGCAGGAAGCCTACCGGCGGCTGGCAGCAGAACGTCGCGTTGACGGGCTAATCATCGCCCAACCCCGCCGCAACGATTGGCGCATTGAATTTTTAACAGCACAGCATATTCCGTTTGTGATTGTCGCACATCAACCCGTGCCGCCGCATGCCGCCGTATGGGTTAATGCGGAAGCGGGTATTTTGCAAGCCGTCGTTCATCTGGTGGAAGAAAATCGCCGCCGCATTGCCTTCATCGCCCCGCCCGCCGACCTGCTTTTTCAGCAAAGCGCCATTCGGGCATTCGGCAATGCCATTGCCGCCCAACCGGAATTGTCCGGCGGCATCATCACCGATTTGACGGAAATGTCGCAAAAAGAAGGCTATCGCGCCGCGCAACACCTGCTGGCGGAATCGCCCCCCGATGCCATACTGGCGTGCCACGATTTGGTCGCCCTGGGCGCAATGAAAGCCGCGCAAGACCAAGGGTTTGAAATCGGCGACGATATTGCCATCGTGGGCTTCGGCGATATTTTGCTGGCGGAATACAGCCAACCGCCGCTGACAACCGTTCACCGTCCCACCGACACACTGGGGCAATATGCGTGCCGTCTGTTGCTGACAACCATCGGCGCCATTGAAACAAACCCGCCACCCACGGAAATTGACCCGTGGCTGGTGGTTCGGCAATCAAGCAATTTGGAATTTTGGGTATAAACAACCTCATTCAAAAAAAGGAGACTTTTATGGCTAGCGTAACCTATGACCATGTAACCAAAAAATACGGCGATGTGACCGCGCTGAAAGACCTGAATCTGGAAATTCACGACAAGGAATTTCTGGTGCTGGTTGGTCCGTCCGGCTGCGGAAAATCTACCGCATTGCGCTGTTTAGCCGGGCTGGAAGAAATTACCGAAGGGCAAATTCGCATTGGCGACCGCGTGGTAAACGATGTGCCGCCCAAAGACCGCGATATTGCCATGGTGTTCCAAAGTTACGCGCTGTACCCGCACATGTCCGTGTACGATAACATGGCATTCGGGCTGAAACTGCGTAAAACCCCCAAAGATGAAATTAACCGCCGGGTACACGAAGCCGCAAAAATTTTGGGCATTGAATCATACCTCGACCGCAAACCGAAAGCGCTGTCCGGCGGGCAGCGACAGCGGGTGGCGCTGGGGCGAGCGCTGGTGCGCGAACCTTCCGTGTTCCTGCTGGACGAGCCGCTTTCCAACCTTGACGCCAAATTGCGCGTGCAAACCCGCGCCGAAATCACCAAACTGCACAAAAAATTGGCAACCACCTTCATTTACGTCACCCACGACCAAGTGGAAGCCATGACCATGGCAGACCGCATCGCCGTAATGAAAGACGGCGTGCTGCAACAGGTTGACTCGCCGCAAAATTTGTACGACCACCCCGTAAACCTGTTCGTCGCCGGTTTCATCGGCTCGCCGTCTATGAATTTCTTCAACGGCACCCTCACCGGCGATGTCAACGAAATGTATGTTGATACCGGCGCTTTCCGCCTGCGGCTGCACGATGCGCTGGTCGCCAAAGTGAAAGACCATCTGGGCAAAAAAGTGGTGCTCGGCGTTCGCCCGGAAGACGTTCACAATCCCGAATTCGTGCCGGTGGGTGTTACCGGCGCACGGGTTCAAGCCAAAGTGGAATTGACCGAATTGATGGGCAGCGAAATTTATGTCTATTTCGTCACCGGCGACGACCAGAATTTCATCGGGCGAATTGACCCGCGTGCCCATTACAACCTCGGCGATGAAGTGGAAGTCGTCTTCAACTTGGACAGCATCCACCTGTTTGACCAAGCCACCGAAAAAACGCTACTGTAATCGCCGGGTAACACACTTCACCAAAACAAACAATCATGCTACAATGGGATGGATAGAATTTCTATCTGTCCCATTTTTATCACAGAGGTGAACAATGGATAAATTAAAACTGATTCACGATATGGCAGTTGACAACGGCAGCAAAATTGTGCTGCTGGTAATGGACGGGCTGGGCGGCTTGCCGATGACCCCCGGCGGCAAAACCGCACTGGAAGCGGCGCACACCCCCAATATGGATGCACTGACTGCCCGCGCCTCGCTGGGGTTGAGTACCGTGGTGGCACAAGGCTTCAGCCCCGGCAGCGGACCCGGACACTTGGCGTTGTTCGGGTACGACCCGCTGGAAAATCTCATCGGGCGGGGCGTGCTGGAAGCGTTGGGTATCGGCTTCCACCTGCAACCAACCGATGTTGCCATCCGCTGCAACTTCTGCACGGTGGATGAAACCGGCAACATCACCGACCGCCGCGCGGGGCGCATCCCCACCGACGAAGCCGCCAAACGGGTGGCATTGCTGCGGCAAATAAAAATCCCCGGCGTGGAAATTTTTGTCGAACCGGTGAAAGAATATCGTTTTGCCGTGGTTTTGCGCGGCGAAGGCTTGAGCGGCGATATTGAAGACACCGACCCCCAACTGACCGGCGTGCCCATCCTGCCCGTCACCCCGCGCACCCCCGCCGCCGAAAAAACCGCCGCCATTCTGCGTGAATTTGTGGCACAGGGCGAAAAAATCCTCGCCGACCATCCGCCCGCCAACGCTTTTACCCTGCGCGGCGTGGCAATGGACCCCGGCTTGCCGAAATTCCCCGAAGTATACAAAATCAAATCGGCGGCGGTGGCGGTTTACCCCATGTACAAAGGCGTATCGCGGCTGGTGGGGATGGATGTCATCGAACACGATGCCGAATCGCCCGCAGAAGAATTCGCCGTGGTGAAAAAACATTGGGACGAATACGACTTCTTTTTCGTCCACATCAAAAAAACGGACAGTTATGGTGAAGACGGCAATTTCGATGCCCGCAAAGGGGTCATCGAAGCGGTAGATGCCGCCCTGCCCGACCTGTTGGCATTAAACCCCGATGTGCTGGTCATCACCGGCGACCATTCCACCCCGGCGGCAGTCAAACGGCACAGTTGGCATCCCGTGCCCGTGTTGCTGGCAGCAAACACTGTCCGCCGCGAAACCGCCACCGAATTTGGCGAAACAGCGTGTCTGCACGGTAGTTTGGGATACATCCATCACACCGACATTATGCCGCTGGCGCTGGCACATGCCCTGCGGCTGGGAAAATACGGCGCATAAACTTGCCCCGCCAACATTCAATCCGCGAGAGCGTTTCTCTCGCGGATTTTTTTATGTAAAATTCACGATTGGGGCTTGTCATTTATGGGTATTATCCTGTATAATGTTTATAGCGTGCAACCTTATGTCACGGGGAGTTTGATATGCTCACAATGCTCAAGCGGTTTTCCGATTTTTGTTTTTTGATTGGCATCATCGTCATCTTTTTGCCATATCCCGCAATGCCGGAAATTGGTGCGGCACTACTGCTATTGGGCGTACTGCTCCGTATGCTGGAAAAAGAAAATGACGCCACCGGAAAAGCGCGCATGATTTTTTTGGGAATTTTCATCGCGCTGGCATGGGGAATTGTCCGTTACGAACTCGCCCAATTAACCACCACCAATCAAAGCACCGCTTTTGTTGACCGGTTGATAATCCAAGCGTGGTCGCTGCTGGTGGGTGCCGGCATATCGGCAGTGGTCACCATTTTGTTATTTTTACTGACCGTGTACCTCAGCGGGGTATATGTTTTGGCATTAAAAGATGCCGAAGGGTTGACCGATTGGCACGCTTTTAAATCCATCCTTTCCCTCATGTTAAACACGCAATACGATTGGATTGTGGTTGCCGACGGCAAAATATCGGTTACCAGAAAGAAAGGCGTATTGAAAAAACTCGGCGGACCGGGGAAAGTGGTTATTCAGCCGGGGAATGCGGTGGTTTTTGAACGCGGCGGCGCTATCAGCCGCATTGCCGGGGCGGGGGTGGTGCTCACCAAAAGATTTGAAGTCATCCGGGAAGTGATTGACCTGCGCAAACAATTCCATCTGGAAACCATCGAAGCCGTTACCGCCGATAAAATTACCGTGAAAGTGGAGGCGGCGGTCATCTACCAAATTCTTCCCGCCGACAAAACGCCCGGCGGGAACCGCATTACTGATAATATGGATTTGTACCCCGTCACGGAAGAAATCCTGCGTAAAGCCGCTTTCGGCGGCACCGCCGGCGGCTGGCACGGCTTTTGCCGCGGCACACCGCTCAACATAGTGCGCGACCAGATTATGGCACGGACATTGGACGATCTATTTGAAAATGATGGTTCGGCAAACAGCCGGACTATCAGAGAAATTGAGGAAACCGCTGTTTCCGAAGCCAATAAATTTGCCGCAAATATGGGTGTGGAAATTATCGGGGTGGATATCCGCGCCATCAAACTGCCAAAAGCGGTTATGGATGAAGTTGCCAAATCTCGCCGCCTCCGCGCCGATGTCGCAACCATGCACAGGTTTGAAGAAGAACGAAATGCCGCTCGACAAACGCTCATCCATAGTGTTTTGCAGATAATCACAGCGGGGAAAGAGACGGTTGATACCAATGATGTGGCGCTGGCAACCAAACTGATTCAAGCCACCGGGCAACTGAAAACGGATGATGTTTTCAGCCGCGAGCGGTTGGAGATGCTGGAAAAAATGGCGGCATCGGACGGAACGAAAATCATCTCCGCGGGTGGCGGCACACCGCCGGTGGAGACACCGATTTCATTGGAAAAATAACCTTACCGTGCCGGCGACACTACCCGCCGCCGACGCTCGGCTATTTTTGTGGCGGTGGCAGTCGCATCGGCAAATTCTTCTACCACCCCCACCGCCGCCGCAATTGCCAACAGGGCATCGGCGTACCCTTCGCGGTAACCCGCAGTAAACGGTTCATCGCGCATATGGTTGTCGGCACGCACTTGGCTGACATATAGCGCCATCATCGCGTGCATTAAATCGCGCCGGTCAAGAAACATCGAACCGGCGGGGAGTGTTTTTGCCATCGGAACAACCTCATATCCAAAAGTCATTGGTTCAAATATGGTAACACATATGTTCTAATTTGACAAAAAAGAAAACCCGCTTTTGCGCGGGTCTCTTCATTTTTGCAGGTTATGCGCGTTTGCTGTGGTCAACAGCGCGCAAAATGCGCAAATTCAAAATAATGAATCGCCACAGTTGGTACAATTTATTGTTCATCCGTTTCCGGTCTTTATCGGTAATGGTGTAAACCTCTTCCGCCATGGGTATCTCCTTTCGTTAATTTGCCGTTGCTCAATTATTCGGGAATAAATTGCCAGCCGATACGCCCCCGCAATTTGTGGATGAAAGTGGTGTGCAGCATTCGTTTCATCCACGCGCCGGACAAGCCCATTTCCATATGGGTGGTTATCATATCGCGACCGCCTTCGTTGGGGTAGCGACGCATATCCGGCACAACGGGGTACATCACAATGGTAGCCGCCGAACCATCCCACAACGAATCACCCATCGAGGCGATACACGCGGCAACCATTTCGGTCATCCGCTCGTGGTGGGTCATTCGCCCGCGAATGACCAAATCCGCCACATTGAGCGCAACCACGCGCCCCGTCACGCCGGAAATCATACCGGTGCGCGGCGGCGCCGGCGAAATTTTAAAGCCGGTCGGGGTGATATGCGGGCGGGAAATGGGTCCCGGCGGTGCAAAGGCAATGCCCGCCGCAAAAATGTTGCGATAGTACCGGTTTTGATACACCGAGGGCCACGCTTCGGGCGTTTGTTCCAAAATTTCATATTCCAACCCGTAGATGGCATCTACCAGCACAAACCCCCCGGCGTTCATCAATTTTTCGGAAACGTCTTCGCCGTTTTTGCCGATATATTTGAATTTTGTCCCCAAAAATTGGGGAACCAGCATGGCAAAATCAAATTCGGTTTCCCCTTCGACGCCATTCAGGTCTTCCCAGAAAATTTTCCCCGGCTGAACCTCTTTCACGCCGCGCCCGGTTTGGTCAATAATGCCAAATTCTTTGAAAATACCGCCGATGAACTGCGCAGAAGTGAACACTTTTCCGCCGCGGAAAACCTGCACGCCGCGCACACCGAAATCGCCGGGTTGCGGCTCGTTGGAAAGGTAGATAATTTCCGCCCGGTCTCGAATGCCCTTTTGCACCAAATCTTTGTGGATATTGCTGACATATTCAAACGCCGCACCCTGACAAGTTGCGCCGGGATGCCCCGTACCCACCACAATTTTCTGTTTTTCGCCCGCCTTCATCCGGTCAACCAGTTCCAAATACCGATGGCTGGTTTGTACTGCATGGGCGCGGGTGCAAATTGACCATGTGTTTCCCGTTTCGGGTCCCAAACCGGGTGTGCCGGCAAAGTTCAGCCGTGCGCCGGTGGCGATGATGAGATAATCGTAATCCACCCGCACGGGTTCATTGCCGTCGCGCGGTGTTACCATAACATATTGATCTTCCGGGTCGGGGTGGACTTCTTCCGCACTGCCGACCACCAATTTTATGCCGAACTTTTCATACACCGGTTCAAGTTCGAACATCGTTTTTTCCGGGTCCATATGCCCGACCGCCACCCACACCCAACTTGGCACATATCCAAATCTGGATGAGCGGTTGATGACCGTTATTTCGTGGTCAGCCCCAAGTTTGTCACCGAGATAGAGCGCAGCAGTATGCCCCGCAAACCCGGCACCGATGATTGCTATTTTTGCCATAAAATTTCCTCCATATCTGCACGGTAACACAACAAGACTAATGTAGATTGTAACAAAGTTTATTTAATTTTTCAGTAAATAATTTGTAAAGATTTATGGCTATAACTGATTTTCATCGGAAAGTGATTGTAAAAATCGCCGATAATCGGGGTCATCATACCGATTCGGGGCGAAAGCCGCCGCGTATGGCGGCAATGTCGAACCGGTGACACTCGCCGCCAGTAATTCGCCCGCCGCCAGCGATGCCATCAACCCGAACCCGGACAGCGCGCCGATGACAAATGCGCCGTCCACCGGCAGCGCACCCACCAGCGGACGGTTTTCTTTCGTTTTGGTGTAATAGCCGCCATCCACATACGGCTGCGGCATACGCTGCAAATATGCCGCCATTGCCGGTACCATCGTCACCATACCGCGCAGCACCACTTCGGGGTAATCGGGGTCGGCGGGCAGCGGGAAAACCTCCGCCACCGGTTCGGTGTGATACGGAAAGAGCATCAGCACCACCGGGCTGTCGCCCTCCCCTTCCGGGCGAAAGTGCAGCGTGCCGGGAAATTCAGCCAGCAGCCAGCGCGATGCCGCATCTGCCGCCAAAAATTCGTGCTCTTCCGCCGACCACGGCAGCCGCTGCGAGTCCGTCCAAATGGTCAGCGGCGCATCGCGGGGAATAATGCCCAACCGGTCTTTGATGGAAACTTTCAAATGCAATTCCGAAAAAACAGGCAGGTCAATGCCCAGCATTTGCCCGACATCTTTCAAAAACGGACCCGCCGCGTTGACAAAATTTTCGGTGGCGACGGTTTTTGTGCCGCCGGCGGCAGCGATTGTCACCCCGCGCACACGGTTTTTTTCCAACCGAACCCCGGTTACTCGCCCGGCGATGACTTCCGCGCCGTGTGCCCGCGCTTCTTCCAGCAGGGTCATCCCCAGCTGATAGCCGCTGAACCATCCGCAGCGGCGGGCATGCAGCACAGCGACGGTTTTTTCGGAAAGGAAGGGAAAATGGCGGCGGATGAGCGCCGCGTCGGTAATGAGGTCTGCGCCGTCGGGGGCATTCTCAAACCCGTGGCGGGACGCAGGTTGGTATGGCGGATTGCCGGGTGCGCCGGTGTGAAACCGCATTTCACCCGCGCCGAGTTTTTTCGCCTGCGCCATTTGCCGCCGAAATTGCGTCGCGCGGTTGGGGTTGGCAGTGGCATACAGATAGCCGCGCCGGTTCAGCCGGATGCGGTTGTCGGTGCGGCGGGCGACGGTTTCCAGCAGGTCAATGCTGCGATTCATCAGCGCCATCATCGCCCCGTCGGGGTCGAGCCACCAATTGCGGTAGGCTTCGGTGGATTTATCGCTGGTCAGCGTCAGCGGGGCGCGGTCATCCACCAGCAGTACCCGTTTGATGCCGTGTGTCACCGTCAACCAATGCGCCGCCGCCACGCCGGCAATACCCGCGCCGCAGATAACCACGTCGGCAGTTTGGGGGATTTCGGTTGACGGGAGATTGGCGGTTGAATTGTTCATTTGTCACTCACGCTTCAATACCCAATCTCCGACAACCACTATACCATTTTTACAGCCATTGCCGCCGCGCCGCCCATACCGTGACAGATGGATGCCAAACCGTGTTTGGCGTTATTTTGCGCCAGCACATTCAACAGGGTGACCAAAATTCGTGCGCCGGATGCGCCGATGGGGTGTCCGATGGCGATGGCGCCGCCCAGCGGGTTGATGCGCTCGTGCGGAATTTCCAGCAGACGCCGGTAGAGCACATTGTTCAGCGCGAAGGCTTCGTTGGTCTCGAAAAAGTCAAAATCGGCAAGCGTCATGCCGAGTTTGTCCAGCAATTTTTGGGTGGCGGGGATGGGCGCTTCGGGGAAACGCCATGTTTCGCCGGCATACCAACTGCCGCCCAGAATTTCGGCGACGGGGGTGAGGTTGTATTTTTTTACGGCGGTTTCGCCGGCAAGTACCAATGCCGCTGCGCCGTCGCTGATTTGGCTTGAATTTCCGGCGGTGAAAATGCCATCTGCGCCGAAGGCGGGACGCAGCCGCGCCAGCGTTTCAACGGTGGTGCCGGGGCGGATGCCTTCGTCGGCGGTGACGGTGGTTTCGCCTTTGCGGGTTTTTACGGTGACGGGGGTAATTTCCGCGGCAAACAACCCGTCGGCGGTAGATTTTTCCGCCCGTTGCTGCGACATGGCGGCAATAGCATCCACCTCATCGCGGCTGACGCCGTATTCCGCCGCCAGCCGGTCGGCTTGACTGCCCATCGCTTCGCCGGTGGTCGGGTCGGTCAGCCCGTCACCCTGAAGCATATCGTAAACCGGTTCGGTGCGGTTGAGGATGAGTTTATAGCCCCACCGTGCGCCGGATGACAGCACAAACCCCGCCTGCGACATCGATTCGATGCCGCCCGCCAGCACCAGTTCGGCATCGCCGGTGCGGATGGCGTTGGCGCCATTGTACACCGCCGCCATTCCCGACGCGCAAACCATATCCACCGCCATGCTGTCCACATCCAGCGGAATGCCCGCTTTCATTCCCGCCTGCCGGGGAATGAGTTGCCCGTGTCCGCCGCGCAGCACATTGCCGAACACCATCAGGTCGAGCGCATCGCCGCCGATGCCCGCTTTTTCCAGCGCGCCTTTCATGGCTGCCGCACCCAAATCGGCGGGGGAAAGGTTGGCAAATGCGCCGCCAAAACGTCCGATGGGGGTGCGGGTCGCTGAAACGATATAAACTTTGGTCATTGTTTCCTCCTTGAAACACGATTTTTGCTGAAATGTTTTTCACGTTCCAGTTTACCAGAAATTGCCCCCATCGGTCAATAATCCGTGAAAATGTGAGGCGTAATCCGTACAACAATCACGAATCACGCATCAATCTGCCAGCGTGCTGGTATCGCCGAGCGGTTTGCCCATAACTTTGGCTTTCAGCAGGCGGCGCATAATTTTGCCGCTGCGCGTTTTGGGCAGGCTGTCCACAAATTCAATGACCGCCGGCACGGCGATGGGTCCCACTTCGGTGCGGACATGTTTTTTCAGTTCGTCTACCAGCGCATCGTCGCCCACTTTACCGGCATTGAGAATGCAGAAGGCATGAATGACATTCCCTTTCAGTTCATCGGGCACACCGATGCACGCCGCTTCCGCCACATCGGGGTGGCTGACCAACGCGCTTTCCACTTCCGCCGTGCCCAGCCGGTAGCCGCTAACTTTAATGACATCGTCCATCCGTCCGATAATCCAGAAATAGCCGTCTTTGTCGCGGCGGGCGCTGTCGCCGGTGAAATACCACCCCTGCTCGGCAAATTCTTTCCAATATTGGTCAACATACCGGTCGGGGTCGCCCCAAACGGTGCGCGCCATACCGGGCCACGGTTTTTTGATGACCAGATAGCCGTCTTCGTTGGCGTCGCACGATTCGCCGTTTTCGCGCACCACATCCGCATCGATACCGGTAAACGGCAACGTGGCGCTGCCGGGTTTCAGCGGAACAACGGGGGTGGGGGTAATCATAAACCCGCCGGTTTCGGTTTGCCACCATGTATCAATGATGGGACATCGCTCTTTGCCCACGACACGATGATACCAGCGCCATGCTTCGGGGTTGATGGGTTCACCCACCGTGCCGAGCAGCCGCAGGCTATCCAAATTGTGGCGGTTGACCCACGCTTCGCCGAAACGCATCAACCCGCGGATGGCGGTCGGCGCGGTGTACAAAATGGTAATGCCGTATTTTTCCGCCATTTTCCACCAGCGGTCGGGATACGGGTAATTCGGTGCGCCTTCATAAATGAAACTGGTCAACCCCAAAATGAGGGGGGCGTACACAATATAACTGTGTCCGGTAATCCAGCCGGGGTCGGCGGCGCACCACCAGCGGTCTTCGTCTTTCACATCGAAGGCGTATTTCAGCGTGGTGGCAATATATACCTGATAGCCGCCGCAGGTGTGCAGTACCCCTTTCGGTTTGCCGGTGGTGCCGCTGGTGTACAGAATGAACAGCGGGTCTTCCGCATCCATCTGCACCGTATCGAATTTGGTGCTGGCAACGGGCAAACTCATCAACTCGTGCCACCAAAAATCGCGTCCGGCTTCCATGTGGACATCTTGCCCGGTGCGTTTGAAGACGATAACATTTTGCACCACCGGGCTGCGGCGGATGGCTTCGTCGGCAATATCTTTCAAATTGATGGTTTTGCCGCGCAGCCATGCGCCGTCGCAGGTGATGAGCACCTTGCTTTGCGCGTCGGCGATG
>CAYPNZ010000006.1:0-18103 GCA_964411845.1 uncultured Anaerolineaceae bacterium | reverse complement strand
ACCCGGTTCGTATTTGACAATCGTCAAATACCCTTAACTTGTTACTGATGGGCTTGTCGGAAACTATGCTGAAAATTAAAAAGCGGCTTTTCCAGTTTTTGGGGCGGTTTTGGGGAAATGTGAAATTCAGGGGCGAGAGCCGCCATCGAATCTGATTTTCACAGCGCCCCGGACAGGACTCGAACCTGTAACCTACAGTTTAGAAGACTGTTGCTCTATCCATTGAGCTACCGGGGCACGCCATCACGCGAATCATAGCATAAAATCCGCAATCGTCAAACCGCCAAGACGTGATTTCCCAAAAGTTTTACGTAACTTTTATGGAGAAATCTTTTAAAATGCCCGATAATGATATGGATGATATTCCATATCATATCGGGCTTTTATCGCTTTTGGAGGCATAAATGAACACACTCACCGAACTATATCGCATCACCGATGACAATTTGCGGCTGCGCCAAAAATTTTTGCAATTGTCAGACGATGAAGTGAAATTGTTGCGCCGGTTAGCCGGCTGGGCGGATAAAGTTGCCGATTCGATGGCAAAAGATTTTTACGATTACCAGTTTTCTTTTCAACCCGCGCGAGAATTTTTTGAAGCGTATGCCAAAGAACACAATATTCCAATGGAGAAACTTCGACCCCGGCTGGAGAAAACGCAGGCACAGTATTTCCGCGATATTTTTGAGGCGGCTCAATCCGAAGCGGGTTTCGGAGAAGCATATTTCGAGCGGCGGCTGATAATCGGCAAACGCCACAACATCATTAACTTGCCCCAAAAATGGTATTTCGGCAGTTATATTCTCTATCAAAAATTGGTGAGAAAATATTTGCGCAAGCATTTTTGGTATAACCTGCCCTTGTGGATGCGCGCCGAACAGGTTATCGCCGCCGTTTTTAATTATGATATGCAAGCCGTTGCCGATGCGTTCTTTTACGATTATTTGCAATCAATCGGAATGGATTTGGCACAGGTAAAAGTAACCGACCCGAAACGGCAAGACCTTTCCGAGTATTATTTGGCACTTAAACTGAATTTGCGCAATGTGGTGGTGCAAACGCTGAAAACCAGCCGCGAATTGGCGGAAGCCAGTCGGCAATTAACGCTGGCGGCAGAACAAACCAATGTTGCTTCCGCCCAAATTGCGGAAACGTTGGAGCATGCCGCAATGGCGGTGCAATCGCAATCAAGCGAAATAGAACACGCCACAAACATTGTCGAGCAGGTTTCGCGGGCGATTGACGGTGTGGCACAGGGTGCGCAGGAACAGGCAAGCGCCGCGGCACGAACGGCATCCGTTACCAGTGCGTTGGCGGAAAATGTGGAAGAGGTTGCCGCTACCGCCCGCGCCGGCGCCGAAGCTTCCGCCAACTCGGCAGAGGCGGCGCGTTCCGGCGCAGCGACCATCGAGCGGGTGGTGGTCGGTATGCAGAATATAAAAGTAACGGTTGACCAACTTGCGGAGCGGATTCAAGAAATGGGCGACCGTTCAAAACAAATTGGAGCAATTGTTGAAACGATTGACGATATTGCTTCGCAAACCAACCTATTGGCGCTCAATGCCGCCATCGAAGCCGCCCGTGCCGGCGAACACGGCAAAGGTTTCGCCGTGGTTGCCGATGAAGTTCGAAAATTGGCGGAAAAATCGGCGGAGGCTGCCGGAGAAATCGGAAACCTCATTCAGGGCATTCAACACACGGTAACCGAAGCGGTTGTGGCAATGGAAGAAGGGTCGCAGGCGGTGGCAGCGGGTGCGGCGGAAGCCGACCAAGCCGGTGAAGTGCTGAAAACCATCCTTGCCAATGTGGTATCGGTTAACGAACAGATGGAACGGATTGCCGTTTCGGCTGACCAGATGAACAGTGCCGCCGGTGAATTGGTTGAAGCAATGGAAACCGTATCGGCAGTGATTGAAGAGAACACCGCCGCCACGCAAGAAATGGCGGCAAGTTCCGCAGAAGTGATGGACTCCATCCAAAAAGTAGCCGATGTGAGCCGCCAAAACGAGGGGATGGCGCAAGACATCAGTGCCGCAACGCAAGAGATGAGTGCGGAAATGGATGAAGTTACCGGTCACGCCAAAAACCTGCAAAAAATTGTGCAGGCTTTGGATACCGTGGTGCAGCAATTTAAACTTAATGACGATGCGAGTGTGAGCAAACTGGGGAATGGTCGCTCGAATGGCGCAAGCGGGGCACACCGACCGGCGGCGTCTTCTCGCTCGTCACTGCCGCCACAGCCGACGCCACATTACCGCCCGCCGTCGAAACAGCCCACTCCCGCCGTTCCGAAGCCTCAATCCAAGCATTTCACACCGTCGCCCGCCTCGGTTTCCAAACCTGCGGCTAAAATGACTGCCGTACCCGCGAAAGAGAATTTCAAACAGGGCAACCGGTATGTATGGACGGAAGCACTTTCAACCGGTGAACCGGCAATTGACGAACATCATAAAACACTTATTGATACCATCAACGATTTGTTGCAGGCGATGCACACCGGCAAGGGCAAAGACCATATCGAAGAAATTTTGGCAGATATGGCGGAATATGTGAATATGCACTTTGGATACGAAGAAGAATGTATGGAAAAATATCACTGCCCGGTGGCAGCCGCAAATAAAGAGGCGCACGATAAATTTGTAGACACCTTTGATGCCTTTTGGGAAGAATTTCGTCGCACCGGTCCCACGGCAGAATTGGCGATAAAAGTACAAAAGGAATTGGGCGATTGGTTAATCAACCACATTGCCGGTATTGATACCGGGTTGTCAACGTGTATTCATTGACAAACATTTGCGGCTAAAGAGTGAGTACGCAGGGATAGGGGGCGACCAACCGGTCGCCCCCTATAAATTTTGGTGTGTTTCCGGCATTTCTATGGTACATGCCGCGTATCTCACCGATTTCGACCCTGCGATACTCGGGATGTGAAACGGGCAAAGATTAGCAAAGCCTAGTGCAATTTCAATCGAGATGTTCGTTTATTTGTAGGGGCGACCCTTGTGATCGCCCGAAAATCGGGCAGGGACAGGTTCATTGCCCCTACAAGTTTCGGCACAATTATTTCACCCGCGAAAAGGTCTGTTGGTTTTGCACGAGGAAAAAGTGGCAAAATTTGCCATTTGTGAGTACAATAAAGGTAAATCATATCCGTGAAAAATATAAACCGTGCGCAATGTGCGCAATCACCCATCGAGAGATTCAAATATGAGCGCCTCAGGCTATTCTCTCAAATCGCTGTGGCAGAAATTTCGCAGCCGACCGTGCCACCAAAAGGTGGAATATTTGGCTGCTTTGATTCGAGGTGTGTTGCGCCACTTTTCATTTGCGTCGCCGCATATTGTGCTCGTCGGCAGAAATGTGAAAATTCGCCGCCAAAACGGTCGCATTGTAACCGGCGGCATTTGTGTGATTCACGCGGAATGCAGAATAGCCGTTATCGGGCACGGCGACACGGAAGCGGAACTTTTTATCGGCGAAGGCACTGAAATCGGCGACCGGACTATCATCAATGTGTCCCGAAAAATACACATTGGGGCACGGTGTTCCATTTCGTGGGATTGCGACATCAGCGATACCGATTTCCACCAGATATTTTTGGCAAACGGACGCGCGCCCGTTAATTTTGCGCCGGTTGTTATTGAAGATGATGTGTGGGTGGGCAGCCATTGTTTAATTGGCAAAGGGGTTACCATCGGACACCATTCGGTCATCGGTGCCGGGTCGGTATTGCGCAAAAGTGTACCGCCGTATTCGCTGGTTGCCGGAAATCCGGCTCGGCGTGTCGGTCAAATTGAGGGTTGGAAGCGGTAACGGGCGGTTCACCCGCCGGTTGAAAAACGGGTCATCTGCTGTGCGCGGACTTTTGCCCGCAGTTGCCCGCATCCGGCTTGAATGTCAATTCCCCGCCGAATGCGCACGGTGGTGGGAATGCCCGCTGCCTGCAATCGGTCGCGGAAGGCGTATACCCGCTCGGCGGGCGAGCCGCCATACGGGCTGCCCGGCGTTGGGTTCAGCGGGATGAGGTTGACGTGGCACAGCAATCCTTTCAGCAGTGCCGCCAATTCATCTGCTTGCCGGTTGCTGTCGTTTACTCCGTCCATCAGCGCATATTCAAACGTTACCCGCCGGTGGGTGGTGTTGATATATTCGCGCACGGTTTCCATCAGCATTGCCAGCGGATAGCGCCGGTTGACCGGCACCAATTCGTCGCGCAGCGCATCGGTGGGGGCGTGCAGCGATACCGCCAGCCCGATTTGTTCCGGTTCGCGGCTCATCTTTCGGATGGCGGGCACAAGCCCCACTGTCGAAAGCGTTATATGGCGTGCCCCCAGCCCGAAACCTTCCGCATCGTTGAGCAATCGTATGGCTTTCCACGTTTCAGCGTAGTTTGCCAGTGGTTCTCCCATCCCCATCAATACAATATTCGTCACCTTTTCGTCGGTTGAACGTAAAATGCGGGCATAGTATAATACTTGTGCGACGATTTCACCCGCCGATAGGTTGCGCCGGAAACCCATTTGACCGGTGGCGCAAAACGGGCAGCCCATAGCGCAACCGGCTTGCGTGCTGATGCACAGGGTTCGCCGTTTATCGTACTTCATCAACACCACTTCGATTTCTTCATTATCCCCAAACCGAAATAACGTTTTGAAGGTATTGCCGTCGCTCGATTCCATTACGGCGGTGGGTGTCGGCAGATGAATGGTCGCAATTTCGGCTAATTTTGCGCGTAGCGACTTCGGTATGTTCGCCATTTCATCGAAATCAACCGCGTATTGACGGTACAGCCACTGCCAAATTTGTTTGGCGCGGAATTTCGGTTGCCCGTTACGGGTTAGCAGGGTGGTCAGTTCATCTTTTGAAAGGTCAAGCAAGTTTATTTTTCCCATACCCGTGATTGTATCGTGAGTGCAGTTTGCCGTCAATTTTTACAATTTCGCCGCATTTTTTACATTTTCAAAACATCCCGTCAACATTTTTGTGAGAAGATGTTTAGCGTGAAAAGATGTTCACCCCGATATACTTTGAAGGAGGTATATATGTTAACACAAACAGGTAAGTTAAAACGATTGGCGCTGGTGATGTTTGGTGTGCTGGTGCTGACAATTGTCGGCGGCACATTGGCGCTGGCAATGGCAACCGGCGGTGCAATTAGCGGCGCGGTCACATCACCCGACGGCTATCCACTGCCCAATAACACGGTGGTGAAAGTATTTGCCGCCGGGTCGGAGACGCTGGTGGGGCAGGCGCACGCCGATGTGAGCGACGGCTCGTTCAGCATTGGTCCCGTCCCCAACGGGTTGTATGTGCTGAAAGCCGTGCCGCCGGTGTCGTCCGGGCTGACACAGTCCGAACCGGTGCCGGTTTCGGTGCTGGGCGGGGCGGTCAGCGGGGTAACGCTGAATTTAACCCGTCCGCAAATTGAAGGAACCGTTTTTGCCCCCGCCGGTACAACCCCCGTCACGGCAACCGTGACGGTGTTTATTGGCAGCCGTGATGTGATTCAGGTGGTGGATGCGCCCGGCGGCGCATTTGCCATCGGCGGGTTGCCCGCGGGCAGTTACGCGCTGGTTGCTTCGCCCGCCACGGATGACCCGTATTGGAAATCTGCGCCGTTGCCGGTAACGGTTGTTCCCGGTGTGACGCAGACGGTTTCGCTGACGCTGACCGAGGCGCAGTTATACGGTTGGACGAAAGATTCGCTGGGCAATCCGGTGCGCAATGCCGAAGTGATTGCCATGCAGCGCGTGCCGTCCGGCTCGGCGATGCCCATCGCCCGCGCATTTGACCGTAGCAGCGCCAGCGGCTTTTGGGCAATCGGCGGGCTGCCCGACGGCGATTATCTGCTGGGGGCGGCGTCTCCTTTTTCGCGCCACGATTTGGTTCCCCCCGCCGTGCAGACTGTCACCATTCCCAGCGGCGATAATCCATTCACGCTGACGTTTGGTTCCAGCCAAAAAATTGTGCAGGGTATGGTGATGCTCCATCAAGCCGGCACACTCGATTTGCCGGTGCAGCACGCGCTGGTGCTGGCGCATCGCGTTGACCGGTACGGCACGGCGCAAACATTTACCGGTTCGGACGGACGCTATCAGTTGCAATTATCGTCCGGGTTATGGGCAATGACGGTCAAACCGGTGAGCACCACGGTTCCCGCCGACTGGGTCTATCCGAGTCCGCCGCAGTTTGTTCATTTTGAACACAACACCACCCCCGAAACCAAAACACAAGATTTTACCGTGTTGGCGGCAGATGCCACGGTCATCGGCTCGGTGGTTTTGCCCGATGGGGTTGTAACTGACCCCTTCACGGTAACGGTGGCACTGTTCAACAATGAAGGTGTTGGACGGCACGCGGATGTGCAAGCGGGCGATTCGTTTACCATTACCCTGCCGAGCGGCGGCTATAAAGTGGTGGTGCATTCACACAATCCGCAATTTATGGGACCCGTGCTCGACCCGATTTTTGTGCCGGCGAATGGCACGCTTGACCTCGGCGCGATTGAGTTGGTGGAAAAAGATGCCGCCATCACCGGCACGGTGACCGATGGCAGCGCCGGGGTGGCGGGTATCAGCGTTGCTGCATGGCGCGACGGCACGCCGGAAATTCTGCGCACTGAAACTGCCGCCGACGGCAGTTACATGCTGCCGGTGGTGGCGGGCAATTGGCACGTGCGCCCCGCACCGAGTCCGGCTCAACCGTATATTTATCTGGGTGATGCGGAATCGGTTTCAATTGCGGCGGGCGAAACGGTGACGGATGTTGATTTCTCGCTGACCGCTGCCGATGCGACCATCATCGGCGTGCTGGTGGATGAAGCCGGTAACCCCGTATCGGATGCCGATGGCTGGGCAAAAGCCACCGACACCGGCGACCCGACCATTCACAACGGCGCGCCCGTCGAAAGCGGGGCATTCACCATTTATGTGCCGGGCGGCACATACCGGGTGACGGCACATTTGGCGGGCGGCAGTCCGTATATGTCTACCGCCGAGCGTGAAGTAACCGTTGCCGCCGGCGGCTCGGAAACCATCACGCTGACCGTGAAGACCGAAGATGCCCGCATTGCCGGCGCATTGTGGAACCCGCGCACGGAAACGGTGGTCACCGGTGTGGAAGGTGCGGTTGGCGCGTGGTGGCAAAATAACTGGGCAGCAGACCGCATCGACCCCGCCAACGGCACATACAGTTTGAACGTGGCGGCGGGGGTGTGGCATCTCGGCTATCGCATTGACCCCGATTCAAATTATGTGAAACTGCGAAACATCATCAACGTGCCGGTGGCGGCGGGGCAAACCAAAGTTGTACCGCTGCCCGTGGCAGAGAAAAACGCCGTGTTCACCGGAACCGTGCTTGCGCCCGACGGTTCGCCGCTGGCAGGGGCGTTGGTGCTGGCGCACGGCATCCACACCCGGGTGACCCTTTCTGCCCGCAGTGCGGATGACGGTTCGTTCCGGCTGGCAGTTCCGGCGGGGCGATACCGGCTCGGTGCGGTGGGCGGCGACCCCGCGTGGCTCAATCCGGTTGAAATTGAAGCCGAAGTCGGCGCGGACGAAACTTCCGGCGGTCATACCCTGCAATTCCAACTGCCCGATGCCACCCTCAGCGGCGCACTGACCATCAGCACCGGCGGATTGAATGGCAACGCGCTGGTGTGGGCGTGGTCGGATGACGGCGGTTTTGTGAAAGGACGTTTCCCCATCACCGCCTCGGCGGGCAGTTATTCGCTCGGCGTGATGTCCGGCACGGTGTGGCACGTCGGCGCGGCATTTGAAACCGATACCCAATTTTGGGCAACCCGGCAAACGATAAAAGTTACCGGCAGCAGTGCCACGCTCGATTTGACGCTTAACGGTCCGCACGATAAACCTGCGCCGGTGGTGGTTACCTTTGATGCCGCCGACCCGCAGCGGATTGACCTGCGCGACGGCACGCACATCTTCATCCCCGCCGGGGCAATGCCCGTAACCGGCACGGTGACACTGCGGGTGGTGCCCATCGCCACACTGCCGCACCAACGGTATGCGCCGAATGTGTATGGCTACGGCTATGCCATGCTCGCCACCGACAGCGCCGGACAGCCCATCGAAGCGCATTTCAATCAGGATGTGGTCATTACTTTTGGATATGATGATGCGGAACTGGCACGGCAGGGGATATTTGAACCGCGCCTGAAACCGGCATACTTCTCTACCACCACCAACTCGTGGTCATTCCCCGACAGTTACGCGGTCAATATGACGGATAATATCGTCACGATGCAGATTGACCATTTTACCGATTTTGTACTGACGGCTGACGCACCGGAGGCTATCTACTTGCCGCTGGTGATGCGATAATTGTTAACCGGCGATTAGAGATTGGGGACTGCGGTTTCGCGTCTCCAATCTCTAATCCCGTTGTCGGCAAACATTGGCGGCGTTAATTTTACAAACCCGACACTCTGTGCTATGCTTTGCGCCATAATGAATACACCTGCAATTTTCGGCACGGAAATGAACAAGCGCACCAAGAAACCCGACCCTCGGTTGGGCATTTTGTGTTGATGCGCTGATTCTGCTTGCAACCCAAAGCCGATTGTCCCAACCGTTTGGAGACAATCGGCTTTTTTGTTTTAAATTTTTTTGAGGTGAAAAATGTCCCGTACTGCGTTTCAATTTAAAAATTACCAACCCCGCCCGCTGGAAATTATTGATACCACCCTGCGCGAAGGCTCGCAATCGTCGCTGCTGCACGACCATTACAAATATTTTTTCAACCAAAACGATAAAATGGAAATCGCCCGGGCGCTCATCATTTTCGGCGTAAAATTTTTGGAACTCTTTTCGCCGGTGGTTAGCCCGCAGGAAAAAGACGATTTCGCCGCGGTCAAATCGGTGCGCGATTCACTCATCACCCAAAAAGGGTACACATTTTTGCTGGCGCACGTGCGCACCCATCCCGCCGATGTGGAAGCCGCCATCGAAGCCGGTTGCGACGGACTAAACTTTTATTTCGGCACGTCCGATGTTTCGCGTTCATTCAACCACGGCAACTCGTTGGAGCGCATTGTGGAACGCTCGCTGCCGTTGCTGGAAGACGTGCGCCGCAACTATCCCCATCTCATTCTGCGTTTCAGCGGTGAAGATGCCTTTCGCACCCGTCCGGCGGACTTGTTTTTTGTGTATGACCGGCTTGCGCCGTTGGTAGACCGCATCGGTGCGCCGGACACGGTGGGGGTTGCCACCCCCGATGCCGTCGCCGAGCGAATTTCGCTGCTGAAAACGCGATACCCGCAATTGGATTTGGAGGGACATTTTCACGATGACCGCGGTTTGGCGCTGCTCAACGCCCTAACCGCCGTCAAACACGGAATGCGCTATTTAAACACCACTCTGCTGGGTATCGGCGAGCGTTCCGGTATCACCTCGATGACAGCGTTGCTGTTCAACCTGTATATCGACCGGGAATACGATATGCTGGAAGGGTACAATCTGCGCAGTTCATATCCCATCAACGTGATGATGGCGGATAAATTGAAAAAACTGGTACCGTCGAAAGAACCGGTCAGCCTGACAAACCGCACGCACGCGGCGGGTGTTCACCAAAAAGCCGTGCTGAACAACCCGTTGGCATACGAGGCGCACCCGCTCGATTTGTTCGGCGTCACCGAATCCGAAATTCTGTTGGGACCGTTGAGCGGGTGGAATGTGGTGCATTATTATCTGAAAGAAATCAAAGGGTTCAACATTGGGGAAGGGATGGCGAAAAAAGTGGCGGCGGTGTTCAAAGAGCGGGTATATCACCTGCAACCGAATGAATCGCCGGGGGAATTGTTGACGGCGCTGGCAGAAAACGAATTCGGTTTGCGGCGCATTGCCCACCCCGCCCGATTTAAAGACTCGATTGTGCAGGTAATGTCTGCCACTGCCCCGGTTGAGTGATGCCTGAGTGGGGGGAACAAAAAACAACCGGCGGCGCCGGTTGCTTTTTGTGTGGGCGATACTGGACTCGAACCAGTGACCTCACGGATGTGAACCGTGCGCTCTAACCAACTGAGCTAATCACCCGTATCAATTTACGCGCAGATTATAGCATATCTCCGCACGTTTGGCAACTCGGATTATTTAAAAACCGTGTCTAATTTACCGGCTTTTACCCATTGATAAAAATCGGTTAAAGTGCCGTGCAACGGCGATGCCGCATCATCCGGGGCTTCGGTGATGTGCCAGGTGTGCAGTCCCACCGTTTGCGCCGGAATGATGTCGCGTTCCGGGTCGTCGCCGACCATCAGCGCGTTTTCCGCCGTAATATTCAGCAGCGCCAGTGTTTCTTCATAATAACGCGGATTCGGTTTGCTGAAGTGCATTTCTTCCATCGTTGTAACCAGGGCAAACGGCAAATCGCCCACGTTTGCCCAATCCAGCCGCTGTTCGACGGCAATTTCCGGGAAGAGCGGGTTGGTTGCCACGGCGACGGTATAGCCGGCATCCATCAAATAAAGGACGGTTTCTCGCCCGTGTGGCGCGGGCTGCACCAGTTCTTTCAGCGCGGGGTATTTTTCAAGATAAAAACTTTCCACCCACGGTTGAATTTCATCGAAGGTTACGCCGAGTTGTGCCAAAAACGGGCGGTAAAATGCTTCAAAGTTGGTGATGTTCGGGTCGTTGTTGGTTTGCACTTCTGCCGTGCATTCCATCACTATCATCGGTATCATTTCGGGGGGCGCAAAACGGCTGAAATGCTGGCTCAGCAGGCGCAAATATGCCGGTAAAAATTGCCGGGTGCTGTTTATCAGCAGGGTATCATCCAAATCGAAAAGAATGTGCGTAACGGGCATAAAGCCTCCCTTTAATCGGGCGAATCCGGTTGCGGCGGGTGAAAATCTATCCGCACGCGCTCGACGGCTAGCCCGTCAATAGAAATCACCGTGAAGTTGATGTCGTTTAGCGTCAGTTTGTCGCCCACTTGCGGCGGGCGTCCCAGCGCGGTGATAATCAACCCGCCCACCGTTTCCACATCGGGCAGGGTGTCGGGCGTGCCGAGGTGAATGTAATCTTCCAAATCTTCCAGCAGATACTGTCCGCTCACTTCCAGCGAACCGGGATTCAATTCGATGAGCGGGTCTTCTTCTTTTTTATCAAATTCATCGCGCACTTCGCCGATAATCTCTTCCACCAAATCTTCCAACGTAACGATGCCCGCTGTGCCGCCAAATTCATCGAGAACAATTGCCATGTGCAATCGGCGGCGTTTAAAGGCGTTTAACAGTTGTGCCGCGGGGTAATGCTCCGGCACGGACGGCGCGGGACGCAGCAGGAATTTCAGGTTGAAGGGGGTATTTTGCAATTGTTGGCGGATGACGTCTTTTAAATGCAAAATGCCGATGATGTGGTCGAGGTCTTCTTCATACACCGGGAAACGGCTGTACTGACTGTTGGTGATGGTTTCCATCAGTGCATCGAGGGGGGTGTCAATTGCCAGCGCCTCGATGCGGGGGCGCGGGGTCATCACTTGATGCACTTGCCTTTCGCCAAAGGTGAAAATGTTCAAAATAAGGTCTTCTTCTTCCTCATTCAACAGTCCGCCTTCGGCACTTTCGGTAACAATTTGCTCCAACTCTTCGGTGGAATGCAGCCGCCCGCTGCCGGGCGGCAGGTGCATCAGCCGCAGCAACCCGTTGCCCAAGCCGTTTAAGGCGCGCACCGGCACGTTGAAAATAAATTCGGTGATGCGCATCGGCTGCGCCAGTACCAGCGCGGCGGCGGCGGGGTTGTTCAGCACAATGGTTTTCGGCACAATTTCACCGAGCACCACGTGCAGGTAAGTGAGCAGGCTTAACGAGACGATATAGCCGACGGTGTTGACGATGGCGGCTTCCGGTCCGGCGCGCAGCCATTGCGCCAAAAACGGTTCAATAAAATGAGATATTTGCGGCTCGCCATACATACCCAGTCCCAGCGATGCCAGTGTGATGCCCAGTTGAGAGGTGGCGATATACATACTTTGTTTCGGGATGGAATCGAGGGTATCCACCACGATTTGCGCGGGGCGATTGCCCGTTTCGGAAAGTTCTTCAACCTGAGTGGGACGCACACTGTTGATGGCAAATTCGGCGGCAACATATACCCCGTTGAGAAAAACCAACAGGGCAATAACCAGTGTGGGCAGCAGTAAAGTTTGCGGCGACGGCAACTCGCCGCCGGCGGCGGCAGCGGCAAACAGCAGCATTACCCCGGGGGTACTCAGTGCCAGCAATCGGCGGTGAGGCAGGTTACTCACGGGGCGACACCTCCCATTCACCGATTTCGGGGGGCGCGTCTTCGCCCGGCAATTCGATGGAAAGTTCAATAAGCCCCTGTTCGGGAAAAACCTCTTCCACGCGGACGGTCAGCCCGGCAATTTCCACTTCTTCTCCGGCAACGGGACGGTGTCCCAGTGCACTGAAAACCAGTCCGCCGAGGGTGTCGTTTTCATCGGTGGGCAAATCCAAATTCAGATATTCGTTCACGTCTGAAATGAGCAAATCGCCGCGCAGGTATGCCCGCCCGCTTGCCTCATCGAAATGGTATGGCGCGATGAGTTCCTGGTCGAATTCGTCTTCCACTTCCCCGAAAATCTCTTCGATTAAATCTTCAAAAGTAATCAACCCCGCCGTGCCGCCATACTCATCGAAAACAATTGCCATATATTGCCGATGTTTGTTCAGCGTTTTCCACACATCCAGCACCGGCATTGTTTCCGGCACAAATACCACATTGCGGATAACGCCGAGCAGGTTTTCTTTTTTCTGCAAATGTTGGCGGAACAAATCTTTTACATGCACAAAGCCGATGATATGGTCAATTGTATCTTGATAGATGGGGATGCGGGTAAAACCGGCGCTGATGGCTTTGTTCAGCACATATAACACGCTTCGTTCCTGCGAAGCCGCGACCAGCCGGGTGCGGGGAACCATAATTTGGCGGGCGGTCAATTCTCGCAAGCGGAAAGCGTTGCGGAGCATTTGCTGCTCTTTGGCGTCAATAATGCCGCCTTCGTGGCTGTCGGAAACGAGCATCTCAATTTCGCCGGGAGAGTGGAAATGCGTTTCTTCCCCGTGGGGGGAGAAGCCGAATATGCGCAAAATGGCAAACCCGCTGCCGTTGAACAGCCAAATGAACGGTTTGAAAATAGTTTGCGACCAGCGCACCGGCAAAGCGGTGAGCAGCGCCGTTTCTTCCGGGCGTTGAACGGTGATGGCTTTGGGCAGCAACTCGCCGGTAACAACTTGCAGCATAGTCAGCACAATCAGCACGCCGGTGGTGGCAATGGATTCGGCGGCGGGCTGCGCCCAGTTGCCCCACGATGCCAGCGCCGGCGCCAGCAGATGCGCCACGGTATTTTGTCCGTATGCGCCCAACACCAGCGATGAAGCGGTAATGCCCAGTTGGCAGGTGGCAATATAGGTATCAAGTTTGTGCGGGTCGGCTTTTATGGGCGCCAAAATTTTCGCCGAGGCGTTACCTTCGTCTGCCAATTGTTGCAGCCGTGTTTTTCGGGCACGGATGGCGGAAAATTCGCCGGCGACATATAGCGCGTTGATAAAAATAATGAGGGCAATGGTTGCAATAACAATTATCGCGGTGGACATAGGATTGTTTCAGGGTTTCAGGGTTTCAGGGTTGCAAGTTCAAAGTTTCAGGTTCAAGGTTCAAGGTTCAAAGTTCAAAGTTCAAAGTTGCAGGGTTGCAGGGTTGCAGGGTTCAAGCATCACGTTTTACGTTTTACGCAATACGTTTCAGGGTTTCAAGGTTTCAAGGTTGCAAAGTTGCAAGGTTCAAGCATCACGTTTTACGTTTTACGCAATACGTTTCACGCATCATGCATCACTTCGGTTTCAAATAATCCAGTGGGTTCAGCCGTCGGCGATTTTCGCGCACTTCAAAATGCACGTGCGGTCCGGTGGAGTTGCCGGTGCTGCCCACCGCGCCGATGGCTTGCCCGCGGGTGACGGTATCGCCATTGGAAACGAGTGTGCCTTTTAAATGGGCATACAATGTTTGCAGCCCGTTGCCGTGGTCAATAATGACGGTAAAACCGTAACCGGTGCGCGCCCATTGCGCGTGAATGACCGTGCCGTCGGCGGCGGCATACACGGTTGAGCCATACGGCGCACCGATGTCAATTGCCAAATGTTTGCCGGGAATGTATCCCTGGGTGATGACCCCGCGCAGGGGCCACGCCAGCGGATAATCTTCATCCAAATCGGGCGGCGCGGCGGGGGTGATGTTTTTTCGCCCGTTGGGAATGATGAGTTTTTGCCCGGGTTTCAGGGTGTATGGTTGAGTCAGTCGGTTGGGCGGGTAGTTGGTGATGTCCGCTTCCGCCACGCCGAAGGTTTCGGCGATTTTGGCGACGGTGTCGCCCGGTTGCACGGTGTAATATGCGCCGAGAACCGGCAAGATGACCAAATCCGCCCCCGGCGACAATAAATCGGGGTTGTGTTCCAGCGATGGATTCGACCAGCGCAGGGTGTCCACATCCAACCCGAATTTACCGGCAATGCCCCACAGGGTATCGCCGCTTTGGACGGTGTAGGTTTGCACGGCAGTGCGCCCCATAATGCCCGCCCAGCCGGGGTCGGGATGTTCGGCTTCCGCCAGATACAGGTCGGCGGTTAAAGCGGGGGTGGTATCGGTGTTGACCACAGCCGAGTAAACCAAACTTACGCCGTTGGCATCGGGGGTAGGGTTGGCGGTTGGGGGTGTTTCGGCGGGGACGGCGGTTGCGGTGGGGGCAAACGCCGCGACGCTGTCATCGTCGGCAGTCAGGGTACTTTGTTTCCACCACAGAAAAACCAGCCCCAGCACAACTATCAGCAGAATTGCCGCAAAGCGTGCGGGACCGGAATTTGGTTCAGGTTCTAACGATAATCCCATAAAAAAGAATGCCTACTGCACAGGTTTTTTTCGACTTCGTCGGGTTAACCACTGACGAATGCCATATTTTACCATATCGTGCTGTTTTACCATAATCACGGTGGTTAATGCTTCTTCGGCAATGCGCTGCGGTATGGAACCGAAGAAGGTTTGTTCCAGCAGCCCTTCGTTGGATGCGCCGATGATGATTTGGTCGAAATCGGCGGCATAATCCAAAATACCTGCGACCACATCATCCGCCTGAATGATTTCGAGCGTAAAGGGTAAATCTTCGGGCAAATCGAATGATGCCAGAATTTCGCGGCGGCGCGCTGTCACGGCTTGGGTGTCGGCTGGGTCTAAATTGCGGGCGATATTCAGCACCACCACTTTGACAGGGCTGCCATGCCGAGATTCCAGCGCTTCCGCTTCGATGATTGCCAGTTGCAGCGCCAACCGCGCGTGCGGTCCACCGGCGGCGGGCACCAAAATGCTGCGCGGCGGGCGATGGTGTCGGTAGCGCACCACCGCCAAATCGCAGGGCGGATTTTTGGAAATGAGCCGAATAATTGTGCCGAATGCCTCTTTTTCGTGCGCGGTGTGGGCGGGCCAGCCCAAAATCATCAAATTGGCGTTTCGGGCGCGGGCGGCGCTGATGATGGAATCGCCAATATCGCGCCCGATGCGAATCATTGTGCGCACCGGCACGTTGTATTTCTGCCCGACGGCAACCACCTCTTCCAAAATCGGGCGTCCCTGCCGCAGGAATTTTTTGCCGTCCACCGCGCTGAGCTGATGGGGCATATAAACGACGTGCAGCCCGAACAATTCGCCGTCGTTGGCGCGGGCAAACAACGCGCCGAGTTCCGCCAATTCCGGCACCATGGCGATATTCGCCACGGGAACCAGCACCGAATATTCTTTGGTGGCGATGGTTTCTTCCATCAAAATGATGTCTTCTTCTTTGGCGGCTTCAATTTTACCGCCGTGCCGATTGTACACAAAAATGCCGATAATGAGCCAGCCGATGGTAACTGCCCACGCAATGGGGCTTAACCCGAACAGATGAACAGCCAGCATCAGTTGAATCAAGATGGTAAAATATTGCAGGTACGGCACAAAGGGCACGCGGAAAGGGCGTTCCAAATCGGGGTAGATTTTTCGCATTCGAATCATCGCAAAATTTACCAGCAGAAAGAGCAGCAGGAATGTGATGGAGGCGCTGGATGCCACATCGGTAATGGGGAAAACGACCGCCATCGTGATGATGAGCGCCCCGCTGAGATAAATTGCCCAATGCGGCGTTTTGTTGCGGGGATGAATGTGCCCGAAAATGGCGGGCAAATCGCCGTCGCGCCCCATGGCAAACGAAACGCGGCTGCTGGAAAAAATGGTGGCGTTCAATGCAGAGGTGGTGGATGCCAGCCCGCCGAGCACCATTATCAGCGCGCCGTAGGGCATAATATTCCGCGCGGTTTCAATCATTGCCCGTTCGGCATTTTCACCCAGATATTGCCAGTTGGGTAAACCGGTATTTTGTACCACCGCCCCAACCGCCACAAATGCCACTGCCAAATAGATGACCACCACCACCGCAATCGAAAGGAAAATGGCGCGCGGAATATTGCGCACCGGGTTTTTCACTTCTTCCGCGCTTTGGATGATGACTTCGTAACCTTCAAAAGCCACAAACGTCAAACCCATTGCCAGCAAAACGCCGTTCCAACCGTGCGGCAAAGGACTGGGGTCGCGCAGAAAGTGGTCTGCCCAGTTGGGCAGGTTCAGCATGGCTTTAATGCCGAAAAACACCAGCGCACCGAGCACCAGCAATTTAAAGCCGGTAATAAAATTACCCACCGCGCCCGTTTCCGATGAGCCGCGCACATTGATGACCATAAATAGCAGTACCGCCAGCACGGCAATAACTTTTACCCACACTTCTTCTACCGACAGCCCCCAAAAAGCGGCGCCGGTGGTGATGGGCATCCCGGCAATTTCCAGCAATTCGGTAAAAAACGTGCCGAACAGCACGGCATATAAACTGCACGCCACCGCGTGCGAAAACCACGAAATCCAGCCGGCATAAAAGCCGTAAATTCTAGCCAGTGCCTCTTTTGCCCAAACGTATCCGCCGCCGGCGGCGGGGCGTGCCGCGCCGAGTTCAGCGTATGATAGCCCGGTCAGGCTGGTGAGTGCGCCGTTCAGCAGAAAAGCCAGCATCAACCCGATGGGACCCGCTTCGCCGGCGGCAAGCCCGGTCAACCCGAAGATGCCCGCGCCAATCATCGCCCCAACGCCAATCATCGTAATGTCGAACAAACTTAAATTGCGGCTCAGTGTAACTTGAAAACGTTTATCGGCGGTCATAAGTTTTTGTTGTTTGCCTTTTTAAATTTTTCATTCTGCATTTTGCATTTTACATTACTATCCGCGTACCGTCAATCCAAATTTAATTTGAACCCGTATCCGCGCACGGTGACGATATAATCGTGCTGCGGGTCAATTTGGTGGATGCGCTGCCGCAGCCGCCGCACCATTGCATCGAGCGCGTCATCGGTTACCCCCTCGCTGTTTTCACCTTCCCACGCCGCCGAAATAATATCGAAGCGGCTGTAAACGCGCCCCGGCTGCTCGGCGAGCGTGGCAAGAATTTTGTATTGCCGGGCGCTCAGCGGCGGCGAAATCGGCTGCCCGTTGATGTAAACTTGGCGGGTATCGTGGTCAATGCGCAACCGCTCAACCATTCGACCGGGCAGCGGTGCGGTGGCTTCGCTATCCACAAAAACCAACTCCAGCCCCGGCGCCAGTTGGATGCGGTCGCCGTCGGTCAGCGGGCGCGGTTGAAAAACACGTTGCCCGTTCACAAAAACACCGTTTTTGCTGCCGGCATCTTCCAGCACAAACCCGTTTGCATCACGCCGCAGAATGGCATGCACCCGCGAAATCCAGCGGCTGGGCAGCGATACCCGGCACGCCGCATCTCTGCCGATGCGAATCTCGTCCGCATCGAGCAGCCATTGGTCTTTTATCAACTCGCCATCTTGCCAGATGAGCAGTGCACTGTTTGAAAATTCTTCATTTGACATATTCACCCCCGTTTGACAGTCTGAATTGAATGGTTTATGCTGATAGCAGGCGTATTGCGTGAAACGTGAAACGTGATGCGTGAAAAACGTATTGCGTAAAACGTATTGCGTAAAACGTATTGCGTAAAACGTATT
>CAYPNZ010000005.1:0-19541 GCA_964411845.1 uncultured Anaerolineaceae bacterium | reverse complement strand
CTACCGGAGATGTCCACACTATGACCGCTGTATCTGTAATTGCTACCGTTTTGAACGAAGGCGAATCCATCCGCGGTTTGATGGATTCGCTGGCAGCGCAAACCCGCCAACCCGACGAAATTGTCGTTGTGGACGGCGGCTCCACCGACAACACCGTGGCAATCATGGAAAGTTATCAAAACCGATTGCCGCTGCGCATCATCGTTTCACCCGGCGCGAATATCAGTGCCGGGCGGAATATCGCCATCCGCGCCGCAAAAAACGAAATTATCGCCAGCACCGATGCCGGGGTGCGCCTTTCGCCGCGGTGGCTGGCAGCACTGATTGCCCCTTTCGAGCATGCCAACCCGCCGCAGGTTGTCGCCGGTTTTTTCGAGCCGGATACCGAAACCGTGTTTGAAATTGCTATGGGTGCCACCGTGCTGCCCGAATTGCGCGACATCAACCCCGATACGTTTCTGCCCAGCAGCCGCTCGGTGGCATTTAAAAAATCGGCATGGGAAAGCGCGGGGGGGTATCCCGAATGGCTCGATTTTTGCGAAGATTTGATTTTCGACCTGAATTTAAAAGCCCGCACCGGAAATTTTGTTTTCGCTCCGAAAGCGGTGGCGTATTTTAAACCGCGCACCTCTTTAAAGGCTTTTTTCAAACAATATTACCGTTACGCCCGCGGCGACGGCAAAGCCGATTTGTGGCGCAAGCGGCACGCCATCCGTTATGGCACCTATTTGGTGGGTGTACCGCTGTTGCTGCGGCTGTTTTTCGGCGGGTTTCGCGTTTTGGCGGTTATTGCCGCCGCATTCGGCGCGGCAGGCATGTTTTTTACAGCATATCGCCGCTTGTGGCACGCCTGGGTACACCTTTCGCCCGTCGAAAAATTGCAAGCCGCGTTGTGGGTTCCCGTCATTCGCATTACCGGCGATGTGGCAAAAATGCTCGGTTATCCGGTCGGCTGGGTATGGCGATTGCAGCGGCTAAAAACCGATGCTCGGCTGCACTGGCGGCAAAAATAGCCCCAACTCGCCATTGGCGCGAGAAAAAAAGTGCAGTATAATTGAATTTAACTTGATTGAAGGGGACGCATTTGCGGTGATTGGCACAATTCTCAGCAACCGCTACCGTCTGTTGCGCGATTTGGGCAGCGGCGGTATGGCAAAAGTTTATCTGGCAGAAGATATAAACGAAAACCGGTTGGTTGCCGTAAAAGTGTTGCACCCTCAATTTGGCGAAGATTTGGCATATTTGCAGCGTTTCAAACGCGAAGCAAAACTCGCCAGCATGCTGGATAGTCCCCATATTGTAAAAATTTTAGATTACGGCTCTAGCCGCGATACCCATTTTTTGGTAATGGAATATGTGCAGGGCAAAAACCTGCGCGAAAAACTCGATGAGCAGGGCGCATTGATATGGCAAGATGCCCTGCACATCACCGACAACGTGTGCGCCGCACTGGAAAACGCGCACCGCCACAACGTGGTTCACCGAGACATAAAACCGCAAAACATTATGCTGGCAGACGACGGGCAAATAAAAGTGCTCGATTTTGGCATTGCCCGCGCCCGATTACTGCCATCGCTCACCCAATCCGGCTTCGTCGGTTCGCCGTATTATATCGCCCCGGAACAGGCGATGGGCGAAGAAGTTGACATCCGTTCCGACCTGTATTCCACCGGCATTGTGCTGTATGAATTGCTGACCGGACACGTCCCCTTCGATTCAAAAAGCCCGTGGTCTATTGTCAGCAAACATATCGTCAGCGAATTTCCCGCGCTTGATTTGGCTGCCGCCGACATTCCCCCCGCCATTGACCTGCTATTGAAAAAACTGGTTGCCAAACGCCCCGAAGACCGTTTTCAAACCCCTACCGCCGCTCGAAAAACGATTGCCGAAATTCTGACGGGGCACACCCTTTCGACGGATTTTGTCACCCCGCCCAAAGATACCCCCACCACCATCGAAACGCTTTTTGAGCGCGCCACCGACGCAATGGCAGCAGAAAACTGGCAGCAAGCCGTAAATTTACTTTCGCAGGTACTCAGTTTAAATCCCAAACATCCCACCGCCGCCGAAAAACTGGAAATTGCCGGCACACAGGCGCGGCTCAACGCGCTGTATCAAGCCGCTGTGCGGGCAATGGAAAACGCGCGCTGGCAAGAAGCCGTTGACGAACTGACGGAAATCATCGAAACGGAAGAAAATTTTAAAGACAGCCTCAGCCTGCTGGAACGCGCCAAACATGCCCTAACCCATCCCGATGCCGAGTTACCGGCGGCAGACACCCCAAATGCCGACGATTCGCTCCCGCAGCAACCGCCGTCCGCACCGAAAAAAACACCCTTCCGCCCGCCACTACCGTGGATTGCAGGCACACTGGCAGTGGTGCTGTTAATTGCGTTGGCAGTGTTCGCCGTTTCCGGCAATAACACCGCCGCGGCACACACCCCCACCCCTTCGCCGGGCGAACTGCTGGCACAAGCCCAAACCGCTTTTGAAAACGGCGATTCCGCCACCGCGCTGCTACTGGTTGACCGCGCTTTGAATATTGCGCCCGATAACGACACGGCAAAAAATTTAAAAGCCGAAATTACCGAAACAGAAGCAAACCGGCAACAACTTTCGCAGGCAATTGACGCCATCGCCGCCAAACAGTGGAGCGACGCCATTGACCTGCTGACCGCATTGCATGACAAAACCGATTTTCAACCCGATACGGTTTCATCCCTGCTGTGCGATGCCTATTTTAACCGCGGGCAAGAACGGCTTTCGCATACCACTTCTCCCGGCGATATTGCCACCGTGCAGTCAGCGCAGGTTGATTTTGAAAACGGCAGTCTCATTTGCCCCGACCGGGATGACCTGAAAAAAGCCGTTTCGCGCGCCGAGCAATATGTTTCCGCCCAAAAAAACGCTTCCACCCCCGATGATATGATTGCCGCGCTCACACCCATCGTAAAAAACAACCCCGCCTATGCCCGCGGACAAGCCGCGGTCGCGCTGTATAACGCCTATTTGCAACGCGGCATCAACGCCCAAACCGCGGGCAATCTGCAATCGGCGCTGGAAGATTTCACCGCCGCGTTAAATTTAAATATTGAAGATACCTCTGTTGCGGCAGAAAAACAGGCGGCGGTGCTGAAACTGCTGGCACAGCAACCGCCAACCCCCACGGTGCGCCCTGCAACCGCAACGGCTTCTCCCGCCGATGCCCCCATCGCGACAACACAATCGCCGGGGATGAAATATGCCGCACCGAAATTGCTTTCGCCCGAACCGGAAGCCGTTTTTTCGGGACAATACGATAAAATCGTGTTGCAATGGCAACCGGTGGGAAACCTTGCCCCCGATGAATTTTATGATGTGACCATCCGTTATTTTGTGGGCGACGAACCTCGCTATTGGGGCAGCGGACTCATCAAAGATACTTCATGGCAAGTTCCGGTAGAAGCGGGTTACGGACACGCCGGCAAAGACGAATTTTGGTGGTGGGTAACTGTGCGCAAAGGGGGAACCGCGCAAAACGGCAAACCCGATTTGGCGCTCAGCCCGTCAAGCGAAGAACGCATTTTTTACTGGCGACCCAAATAAAATCGGAGCGTGTTGACGTTTGCCGATTTTGACCCTTCAACACGCCCCCAATATTTGTGCAAAAAATCTATCGGAGATATGATGAGTTTAAAACTTGGTTTATCTGCAACCGTTTCTGAAAAAGTAACGCCGGAGACCACCGCCGGCGCTGTGGGCAGCGGGTTGGTTCCCGTTTTTTCCACACCGGAATTGGCGCGTCTCATCGAGCAAGCCGCCGTTGCCGCATTGGACGGCGCATTAAATGCCGATGAAACCACCGTCGGCACAAATTTGAATTTCGACCATTTGGCACCCACGCCGGTGGGAATGACCGTATCCGCCACCGTCACCCTGACAGCCATTGAGGGGCGGCGGCTGGTTTTCGAGATTTCCGCTCGCGATGATATTGAGCCGGTGGCAAAGGGCACACACACCCGTTTTGTGGTAAACAGCGCCAAATTTATCGCCAAAGCAGAAAAAAAAGCCGCGCTTGTAAAAAAATAGGGCGACTTTTGCCGCCCGAAAATTTACGCCACCGCCGCAGGCGGCGACCAGTAGCGCACCACTCGCCAGCCGTTTTGGAATGAAAACGTTAATTCCATGCGGCTGTGGTTGTGCAATTCAACCAGCACGTGCGTGTCGGTTTCTTCCTTCCACTGCCGACCCACCGAAACCACCGTGAGCGATTTTTCTCGCCATACCACTTGGCGGGGCACAAGCATTTCCCCGCGCAAGCCGCCTTCCACCAAAACCGCCTCGTTGAGCCACTCGCTATTTTGCATGTTGTCCCTCACGCGCCATCACTGTCTCAAGCAAAAATTGCAGCGCGGCATTTACCGAGTGCATTTTATTTTCCGCGCGTGTCCCCTGCCAAATGTGTTTTTGCCAGCGCGTTTCGCCGTCAAACGCCAAACCAATGTAGGTGAGTCCCACCGGTTTGCCCGGCATACCGCCCCCGGGTCCGGCAATACCGGTGATGGACAGCGCATAATCGCTGCGAAAAACACGCCGCGCGCCCGTTGCCATTTCAACGGCAACCTGATGACTCACCGCGCCGTGTGCTACCAGCGTTTTGTGCTTTACGCCCAACAGCGTTTCTTTCGCTTCATAGGAATAGGCAACCACGCCTCCGCGAAATATCTGCGAACTGCCGGGGACATCGGTGATGCGATGTCCCATCAACCCGCCGGTGCATGATTCGGCAATACCCAGTTGCAGGTTATATTTTTTCAACAGTGCGACCACGTTTGCTTCGATGGATTTTTCGGTCATTGATTTGATTCCCTTTCGTAAAAATAAACAAGCCGGCGCGAACGCCAGCCTGTATTATAGTCTGTTTGAGGGTGTCCCTCAATTTTCGGTTACGGATTCTCGGGACGTTTACCCAGTGTAACCGGAATTTGCAGTTGTTTTTCGCCGCGAATAACGGTCAATTCGATTGTTTCGCCCACCGAATACATCATCAATTGCTGCCCCAACGGATGCTGGTCGTCTACCGTGCGCCCGTTGATGGCAATGATAACATCGTGTGCTTTAATGCCCGCCTGCTCCGCCGGAAAGCCCGGCAGCACCTTTTCAATATATGCTCCGTTGGTCAGCGGAATACCGTATTCCATACTCAATTGCGGGTTGAGCACACTGTACGATACCCCCAAAAAAGGCATTTCGGCGTGTCCGGTTTCGATGAGTTGTTTTACCACCGATGCCACTGTGTTCGATGGAATGGCAAAACCCAATCCTTCCGCCACATCGCCGGAAAAGCCGCTGCCGCGCAAAACCATAACGTTAATGCCGACCACTTCGCCATTTAAATTGATGAGCGGTCCCCCGGAATTGCCATGGTTGATGGGGGTATCTGTTTGCAGTAACCCGTTTTGCCCCCCCAGCGACCGGTTGTGCGCGCTGATAACACCGCTGGTGACCGTGTTGCGAAACCCACCCAGCGCACTGCCGATGGCGGCAACCCGTTCGCCCAACCGCAGCGCGGATGAATCGCCAAATTGAGCAACCGCCGGTACATAATCGGCATCAATTTTTATCACCGCCAAATCGAAATCGGCAGAAGAGCCGACCATCTGCGCTTCCACTCGTCCGCCATGCGACAGAATCACCCAAATTTTCTCGGCATCCGCCACCACATGATGGTTGGTAACAATATACCCGGCTTTATCAACAATCACGCCGGAACCGGATGAAATCCCCTGAAACGATTGGTTCAAAATGGTAACGGTTGCCGGGTTGACTTTTTCCACGGCGGAAATCAGTGCTTCATTTTCCGGCACAATTTTTTGCTCGGGGGTAATATCCGCCGAAGATTGCATCTCCGGTTTCAACTCGGTGCGGCTGGACGGCATTGACGCATCTGTCAGCGCGATGGGTTCGGGTTTGGTGTTTTGTGCCAGCGCAAAACCGGCTAATCCGCCCATCACTGCGCCGCCCACCGTACCGAGCAAAATGGTACCCAGCACCAGCATTAAAATGCCTATTTTCAATTTTAAACTTGACTTTCCCAATAATTCATCCATCTGTTTTTTTACCGTTTTTACGCTAACGTTCACAAATTGCGCATGCCCATGTGGAAAATCAAGGCATATTTTTTGCAATCTGTTTTACGATATTATGCACGCCAAAGATTAAAAAAAGGTGAAAATAGCGGCTACCACTGCCCCTGCCACCGTGCTGAAAAAATTAACGGTATCATTATTGACCCACGTTACGCCGCGCAAATATTCGGTGCGCTGACCGTGGCAAGCCCGGTGAAACCACTGTTCTGTTTTTTGTCCGCATCGCGGGCAGCGATAAACAACCTGCACCGTTGCGCCCAGCACACTATCGGCAAGCGCGCCCGCTATGCCGCCGACCGCCGCCCCGAATGCTACCGTCTGCCACTCTTTACCGCCGATGTGCAACCCAAAAGCCAACCCGCCGATAAACAACGTGCCCGCCATTGCCGCCAACGTGCCCAAAAGCGTAACACCGCCCGATGTTCCGCGCGAAACCGGTTTGCCGGTAGTTATCAACCGCGGCAACTGCCGGCTCAGCACCCCCAGTTCCGTTGCCCAAGTGTCGGCGGTGGCGGTGGCAATTGCGCCGACAAACGCGGCAATCCACGCCGGATGGGGCGAAAAAATCGCCATAACGGCAGCAACTGTCGCCGTGCCTCCATTTGCCATAGTTTGCCAAAAATCGCGCCGGTTGCCTTTTTCAAATTTTTCGGCGGTTTGTGTTTTTTCCGTTTTTTTGAAAAACGAAAGCATACTGGCGGAAACAAAAAAGCCAATCGGCAATATACTCCATTGCCATCCCCCCGCCGCAAAAATTGCCGTGCCAATCGCTGTTGCGCCGACCGCTCCCCCCGGCGAAAGCGCTTTTTTTCGATAGCCCGCGCCGCCGACGATTGCCGCCAGCGCCGCGCCAACCACTATTTTATCCATAGCCGCTCTGCTTTCGGTTATAAAAAACAGGTCGGGCAATGCCGACCTGCTGTACCCCCGGCAGGAATCGAACCTGCGACACAAGGTTTAGGAAACCTCTGCTCTATCCCCTGAGCTACGGGGGCAGATGCCGCTATTATACAAACTTTCTTCATTTTCGTCACATGTGCCGTTGCCAATGTGGCATACCCGACAATTGCCACTTGAATTTTTCAGTGGATGCGGTTATGATGTATATGAAATCGGTTATTTTTTGAAAGTTGCCACCAATGATTATTTGCCCGTTTTGCCAAACACCTCATGTGGATAACACGTTGTTTTGCGATGAGTGCGGCACATATCTGCTGGATGAAGAAACGCGCGATACGTTTCCGCTGATTGATGATGACGGAAGCGTTGCCGATGCACCGGCAGCATCTTCGCCCCCGCCGTCTTCCGCTGCCGCGCAATCGCATCAGCGAGTTCCCCCCGTCATCCGCCTTAATTTAACTTCCCCCGAAAAATCGCTGGAAATATCATTGGAAAAAACCGTCTATTTGGGACGCCTCGACCCCACCGCCAACATTTACCCTGAAATTGATTTTACGGAGTCCAACGGGTTGGAACACGGCGTTTCGCGGCAGCACGCCCGTTTGTTTTTTAAAGAAGGGCAGGTATTTGTTGAAGATTTGGGCAGTGTAAACGGTACTTTTTTGAATGGGCATCGGTTACTGGCATATTTGCCCGAACCCGTGGGTGATGGCGATGTGCTGGTGCTGGGGCGGTTGAAAATAGATGTTTCGCTGAAAAAGTAAAGGCGCTCGAAAATGAGCGCCTTTTTTATTCCTCGATAATCACCGGCAGCACCATCGGCTGGCGACCGGTTTCTTTGTCCACAAAATCCGAAAGCGCTTTTCGCACCGCATCATACGGTTTTTTCGCCGGTAAGGCTTTTATGACCACCTCTTCCGCCCGCGAAATCAAATCGCCGCTTTCACGGATGTAAATGAACCCGCGCGAAATAATTTCCGGGCGAGACGTGGGTTGTCCGTCTTCGCGGTTAATGCGCACCACCGCCAAAATAAAGCCGTTTTGCGACAGCATTTCACGGTCGCGCAGCACAACCCGTCCCACATCGCCGATATTTTTGCCGTCCACAAACACGTACCCGCCGGGTATGCGCTCGGTAACGGTAAACGTTTTGGGTGTCACTTCGGCAACCATGCCGTTTTCCATAATGGTGATATTTTCTTCGGGAATGCCCTGTCCCACCGCCAAATCGGCATGAGCGTGCAAATGCTGCAATTCGCCGTGCACGGGCAGGAAGAATTTCGGTTTCAGCAGGTGCAGCAACAGTTTTAATTCTTCTTGACTGGCATGCCCGCTGACATGCACATTGCTGCCGCGCCCCGAAACCACTTTCGCCCCGCGCTGAAACAGCCGGTTGATGGCGCGGTTGACCACAATTTCGTTGCCGGGAATGATGCGCGACGATAACACCACGGTATCGCCCCGTTTGATTTTTATTTGCCGGTGCTGCCCCGTTGCCATTCGTCCGAGTGCCGCGCTGGCTTCGCCCTGACTGCCGGTGGCAATAATGGTGATTTGCTTGTCTTTATATTTTCTCATTTCATTTAAAGAAATCAACACGCCGCGCGGAATTTTCAGGTAACCCAGTTCTTGCGCCCGTTCGACACTTTCTGCCAAACTGCGCCCGTTAACCACCACTACCCGATTGTGTTTGGCGGCAATTTCTATAACCTGCTGCACCCGAGAAATGAGTGAACCGAATGTTGCCACAATCACTCTGCCCGGCGCATTGGCAAATACGCGGTCAAGCCCTTCGGTAACGGTTTGCTCGGAAGGGGTAAAGCCGGGGTTGTTGGCATTGGTGCTGTCCGACATCAATACCAGCACCCCTTCTTTGCCCAGTTGTGCCAGTTTGGCAAAATCGGGTGGCTCGCCCCAAGCGGGGGTGTAATCGAATTTAAAATCGCCGGAATGGACAATCATGCCCACCGGTGTACGAATGGCAAACCCGACCGCATCGGGGATAGAGTGGCAAACGTGAAAGGCTTCCACCTCGAACACGCCGCCAATGTTGAACGGTTGGTTCGGTTTTATCACGTTCAAAACCGTTACCCCCGCCATATCGTTTTTCTGCAATTTCACATCTATCAACCCGATGGTTAATTGGGTTGCGTAAATGGGGGCTTGCACGGTTTTCAGCAGGTAGGGCAGCGCACCGATATGGTCTTCGTGTCCATGCGTGACGATGATGCCGCGCACCCAATCTTTTTTATCCGCCAAATATTGCGTGTAATCGGGAATAACCAAATCTATCCCGTACATATCTTGTTCGGGGAACATACCGCCGGCATCAATAATCAGTACATTCCGCCCATATTCGATGGCGGTCATGTTTTTACCGACTTCTCCCAATCCCCCCAAGGGGATAATTTTTAATTTATTTGTAGCCATTACTTCTCCATGAATGTTATATTGAAATGGTGATGACGCACAAAAAAACCGCCTGCCGTTACTCCAGCGCGCGGTTCCCCAAGTGCTATTTTCACCAACTTGACCGTAAGTATAGCATTGAATGCCCCGGCAGCCAAATAGCCGCACCGGTTTTCGATATTTTTCTAACTTGTCGCTATAATGTGTAATGTACATGTTGATTCGATTTTACATTTTCACCTTTAACGGAGAGGGTCTTTGACTGCCGAAACTGTTTTGGTTTTGACAATTTTGGGTATTGCGGTGGTGTTGTTTGCTTGGGAAAAAATCGCCCCGGATATTGTCGCCATTTTGGTGCTGCTGACACTGGCGCTAACCGGCTTGCTCACCACCACCGAAGCCTTCAGCGGGTTTGCCAATGCGGCAGTAATAACCGTGTGGGCAATTTATATCATCAGCGAAGGGCTGTTTAAAAGCGGCGTCGCCGATTATTTGGGCATGAACATCCAAAAACTGGCAGGCAACAGCGAATCTCGGTTAATTGCCGTCATTATGCTCACGGTTGGATTTATGTCCGCCTTTATGAACAATATCGGCGCAACAGCCGTGCTGTTGCCGGCAATCATTGGTATCAGCCGCAAAATGAAAATTTCGCCCTCAAAATTGCTGATACCCCTTTCTTTCGCCTCGCTGATGGGCGGCAACATGACGCTCATCGGTACGCCGCCCAATATTTTGGCATCCGGCATACTGATGGAATACACCCACAATCTCTCGTTCCGCTTTTTCGATTTTCTGCCGATGGGACTTTTGTTGCTGGGCAGCGGCACGCTGTATATGGTGCTGATTGGTCGGCATTTGCTGCCCAACACTTCCGTAAAAGATGATTTGGCGCGCAGTTACCAAATCAGAGATTATGCCACCGAGTTGACCATTCTGCCCGATTCGCCGCTGGTGGGCAAAACCATTGAAGAAAGCAAATTCGGTGAATTGTACGATTTGACCATCATCAGCAAATTGAACCAATCCCCCATTACCCGTATTTCGCCGCAATTATCCAGCACGCGACGACTGGTGAGCCGCAGTTTGCCTGTTCGCAGTTCCGAAACCATTGCTGCCAACGATGTTTTTTTGGTTAAAGGCAATTTGGAAACCCTGCTAAAAATAAAAGAGCAGCAGGGCATAAAAATCGGTCACGATGTTTCGCTGAGCGACCAAGATTTACAGAGCAATCAAACGTCCATCGCCGAAATTTTGGTTGCCCCGGCATCGAAACTGGTGGGCAAAACTTTAAAATCCGCCCACTTCCGCGACCAATTTAAACTGACGGTTTTGGCTTTGTGGCGTGCCGGGCATCCCATTCGGAAGAAATTGGCGGATACGCCCATCCAAATCGGTGATGTGCTGTTGGCGCAGGGGCATCGGGAAAATTTCCACATGCTCGAGACCGACCCCGGCTTGCTGCTGTTGGAACCGGTGGTGGAAGACCGCCGTCGCACCGAAAAAGCACCGGCAGCGCTGGCTATTATGGGCGTGATGCTGCTGGTGGTTACGATGGGTTGGGTACATATTTCCATCGCCGCGGTTGCCGCCGCTTTTGCCATGGTACTGCTGAATGTGCTGACCATTGATGAAGCATACAGCGCCATTCAGTGGCGTTCCATCTTTTTGATTGCCGGTATGCTGCCATTGGGCATCGCCATGGAAAAAACGGGGACGGCACAATTTTTGGCAGACGAAATTGTGCTGGCAACCCAACATTGGGGTCCGCTGGGGGTGCTGTTGGGGATATATGTGCTCACGCTGCTGCTCACCCAACCGATGTCGAATGCGGCGGCGACGGTGTTGGTCGCGCCCATCGCCATTGATGCGTCGTTCAGTTTGGGGGTAAACCCGCAGCCGTTTGTGATGGCGGTGGTCATTGCCGCTTCCACCGCGTTTTTAACGCCCATCGGGCATCAAGCAAATGTGTTGATTTACGGGTTGGGAGACTATAAATTTTCAGATTTTACGAAAGTCGGTTTGGGGTTAAATCTTATGTATATGATTTTGGTAGCGGTGGTGCTGCCTCTTTTATGGCACTTTTAATTACGGCACAAAAATGCTTTCATCATATACCCCGCCGGCATTCCACCATATCCACCCCGCCGAGCCGGCATCGTTTGCGGCTTGTTTTTGCAGCAGCATTTCATACGGCGAATACCAATATGCCTGCAACCACGGTCGAACTTTTGTCGGCGCGGCAACTCGTTCCATGGCGGCAATTTGACTGCGATAGATAACCTGATACGGGTATGCCGACGGGTCATCCAGCCCCAAATTGCCGGGAATAAATGTAGAAGGGTAAATCATCGGGGCGAGATAATCCACATACGGCGCAATATCCTTCACCCGCTGCCCGATATTCATATCGCTGTCGGGGTCTACCCACACCGTCAAACCGAAAACATCCGCCGACAGAAAAACATCATAGGGGCGCAGCGCATCGCGCATCCTGCTGACAAAGGTTCGGATGGCGGTGGTGCGGGCTTCGGCGGTATTTTCCTGCGGATATACAATTGCGCCAATGTCGCCGTCGGAGGGAAAACGAAGGTAATCCATGTTGATTTCATCAAACCCGATGGCAGCCACTTCTTTTGCCAGCGCGATATTGTAATCCCACACCGCCGGTTCAAACGGATTTGCCCACGCCAACCCTTCGCCATCCACCCATATTGAACCGTCGCCATAGGTTGCCGCCAATTCCGGTTTGCCAAATGCCAGCGGATTGTCTTTAAAAATAACCATCCGGGCAATGGTATAGATATTCCGCTCATGTGCCGCGGCAATAAATTCATCCAGCGTCATCCAGCCGTCTCGATTGCCGTCTACCCCCAGGGTGTCGGCAAGGGGCACGGCGCTATCCCACGCCAGCGAGCCGCGGTCGCTTTTAACATCTACCACCACCGCATTCAATTCGGTGCGCGAAACCATGTCCATCAAATCCAAAACTATATCGGGGCGCGATAGCAGGGTAAACGGAATGTATATTCCTTTGGGCTCAAACGGTTCCATCAAAAAATCCATGCACAGCGCCGCCGCCGATTGTGCCGGCGGGTTTTGGCACGGTTTGGTTTCGATGAAGCGCTCGTCTACCGTAATGTTGTTTTCGGTGGGAGAAATGCTCAATTCGGCAGGATAGTAGCCCATTGTTTTCAGCGAAATGGTAATCGCCCGGCTCAAATCGGGCAGCACGAAGCGGGCATCCGTATCGGCGGTGATGATTTTCCCGTTGAAGGCGATTTCCGTTTGCGGCAACGGTTCACCGGTGTGGGCATCTTTGATGATGCCCTGAATGGAATTGGGGCGTAATTTTAGGGTTACAGCCGGTTGGTCGGCATAGCGTGCGGTTTGCGCGGCATAAGCCGGGTGTCCGGCAATAATGGTTCCTTGCTGTGGCACGCGGGTAAATTGAATTACCCCCTGTCGGGTGGTTTCTCTTGTTTGCGCTGCCACGGTTACGGTGGCATTGGGGATGGGCGCGCCGGAAAGTGCATCAACCACCTGCACTTGCAGCGAACGGGGTTGCAGTGCAATTTCACGGGTTGATTCGCCGTTGAAGGTAATTTCTGCGGGGAAAAAGCGGTCATCGGGTTGGATGGTGATTTTTGTGCCCACGGGGGTGCGCGCCAACCGAAATTCACCGGCGGCATCGGTTTGGGTTGATGCGCCATTTACGGTGACGGTTACTGCCGGCAGCGGCTCGGCGGTGTCTGTGGCAATAACTTTTCCGGTGAATATATGCGGTTCCAGCGGCACCACCAGCGGCAATTCACTGGAATCTTGCGGCAAGCGGCGCAAAATGCGTCGCCATTCGTTGTAGCCGGGGGCTTCTACCGTAAGGGGCAGAGGCGGGGTTAATACCGCCGGTGAAAATTTCAGTTGCCCGGTGTTGTCCACGGGGTAATTTTCCGTACCCAAGTAAACCATTGCTTCGGGGATGGGCGCGCCGGTATCGGCATCTATCACCTGCACCGACAAACCGAGCGGCATCAATTCTACATGGATTTGCCCTACTTTTAAATACCACGGTATGTCGAATGAAAAAGCCGCCGGTAAGTATCCCTGCGCCAAAGCCTGCACTTGCACATCTTTATCTCGATTCAACGGTACGCTAAAACGTCCGTAACGGTCGGTTTGAATGCGGACGTTGGCAATTTCCAGAGTGGCGGCAGGGATGGCTTTGCCGCTCACCGAATCGCGCACGGTTCCGTTGATTTGTTTTTGCTGCAACAGCAAAGAAAGCGCTATGGCAATTACTGCCGTCGCAAAAACAAACAAGATTACCAGCAGTTGCGTTTGACGTTTAATGGCACACCTCGATATTATGTCGTGTTACTATTATAGCAAAAAAGTACCATACCGCCAAACCACAGCATCCAGTTTACATAAAAGACGGCAAGAGAATCAATCCTTAAAGTTTTTTGCAGTTTTCCACTTTTCCCCATACTTTTCCACAGTCATCCCCAAGATTCCCTGCCTTTTCCACATCTTTTACACCATTTTCAAGCGACTCATCATAAAGTATCTTAAAATACCCGCATTATTTCTCTTTTACCTTTTTTGGGGGTTGCATACGCCTTTAAAATTTGCTAAAATTGGTGAGCATTGTTGCCCGTTTATGTGAGCAGCAACCCACTTTTGGAAGAGGCATCGCGAACACGCTTGGTTGCAAACCGTATGTGTGCCGTTTGGGATGAAATTTAAGCCTCCCCATTTTGTGAACCCTTTTTACAATTTAACTGCTGTAACCTTTTTCAACATTATTTTTTGCTTGCATCCTTTCAGAAGGAGATACTTTTGCTATGTCGCTTATGACAGCCGAACAAACTTGGCAGGTGACGCTCGACCAGTTGAAACACCAATTAACGCGCGCGACATTCAATACTTGGGTGAAAAACGCGCAATTGGTGCAATACACCGAAGACACCTATACTATTGGTGTAAAAAATGCGTATGCCAAAGACTGGCTTGAAAACCGATTACTGGGTACAATAAAAAATACCCTGAGCAACACTGCCGGGAATAGCGTAGAAGTAGAAGTTGTTGTCGTCTCTTCTGCAGAAAAAGCAAAAAACGAGCCTACCCCTATGGAATCTGACAAGAAAAACGGAACCGATAAAAACAGCCGCCAAAAACGGGAACGCAACCATCCGCCACGTTTGGGGGCTTCAATAAAATTAAGCCCCAATTATACATTTGAGCGATTTGTGGTTGGGTCATCAAACCAGTTGGCGCATGCGGCATCGCTGGCAGTCGCCGAGCGCCCCGGCGAAGCCTACAACCCGCTGTTTTTGTACGGCGGCGTGGGTTTGGGCAAAACACACTTGTTACAAGCCATCGCCCACCGCGCGTATGCAGCCGGCAAACGAGTTATTTACGTTTCATCAGAAACTTTTACCAACGATTTCATCAACTCCATTCGGCGGCAAACGACCGAATCATTCCGAGAACATTACCGTAACGCCGATTTTCTGCTGATTGACGATATTCAATTTATTGCCGGAAAAGAAAGCACACAAGAAGAATTTTTCCATACTTTTAATGATATTCACTCCGCCGGCGGGCAAATTGTGCTCACCAGCGACCGTCTGCCGCGCGCCATTCCCACACTGGAAGACCGGTTGAGTTCGCGTTTTGAATGGGGCTTGCTCACCGATATTCAGCCGCCCGACCTTGAAACACGGTTGGCAATTTTACGCTTCAAAGCCGATGAAATCGGTGCGCGCGTACCCGCTGATGTGATGGATTTCATCGCACGCCGCGCGCAAAGCAACATCCGCGAATTGGAAGGCGCCCTGAATAAAGTGGTGGCACATGCCGCGCTCATCCGCGAACACATTACCCTCGATTTGGCGAAACAAGCACTGCAAAACTTGGTCAACCGGCGAGCAAACATCACGGTGGATATGGTGCTGGAAGAAGTTTCCGAATTTTACGGTGTATCGGTAGAAGAGTTGCGCAGCAACGGACGCAGCAAACGGCTATCGGTGCCGCGCCATATGGCAATGTATTTGGCGCGAGAAGAAACAAAAGCCTCGCTGCCCCAAATCGGCGAGGCGCTCGGCGGGCGAGACCATACCACCATACTTTACGGCTGCGAGAAAATTTCAAAACAGGTGGAAACCAACGAGCAAATTCGTCGCAACGCTATGCAAATCCGAGAACACCTTTATCAAAAAGTTTTGTAACCGTTCTGTTTTTCCCATTTTAGCTCGTGTTTTCACGGGCTTTTTTTATTTACATTTCCACCACCTATCTGTGGAAAACTTGGGTATAACTGTGGAAAACAGAGTCTCAACGGGGATAACCTTGTATAATTTCGGGAAAATTTCCTACTTCCCAAAAAGAAAAACCACTGCATCTGGCGTTTCTTTTTCGTCCATACCCATATATGGGCATCTCTGTCGGGGCGGTAAAAAACGCCCCTTTTTTCTATACTCCGGTTATCCTTTTCTATCCTGTGTGCATCCACAAAAAAACAACGTTTTTCCACAAAGTTACTCGACCCTTTATGTAATCCGAATCTATATGCGGGTATCAACACGTACAAACAACCTAAATATGGTTGTGCCGCCAAACTTTCAACAATAATCCACAAATCCACAGGGACTATTACTATCATGATTACATGTAAACATATAAAAAGAGAAAAATGAATAAATATGTTGAAAGAAACTTGTAAATGCTCTATAATGAGTTTGTTTATGATAGATACATTTAAAGGATAAACTTATGCCTTTTTCTCCGGGTACAACGGTCGGACCTTATCAAATTATCGAACAACTTGGCGCCGGTGGTATGGCAACCGTTTACAAAGCTTACCATCCGGCATTGGATAGAGATGTTGCCATTAAAGTGCTTCATCCGGCATTTAAAAACGACCCTCAATTTTTTGTTCGTTTTCAGCGCGAAGCACGCATCGTTGCCCGTTTGGAACATCCGAATATTGTGCCGGTGTATGATTTCAATGAGTTTGAAGGCGAACCGTATTTGGTGATGCGTTTTGTGCAGGGGCAAACCCTAAAAGTTTCGATGAAAGATGCCCCTTTCGACAAAACCACCGTTTTGCGGCTGATGGAGCCGGTTTGCGATGCGCTGGCATACGCGCATCGGCAGGGTATTCTCCACCGCGACATAAAACCGAGCAACATCATTCTGGCGGATAACGGGCACGTTTTTTTGACCGACTTCGGTTTGGCGCGTATGGCTGAACTGGGCGAGAGCACCCTCAGTCAAGATATGCTGGTCGGCACACCACAATATATCAGCCCGGAGCAGGCGCAGGGGCAGGGAAACATTGACGGTCGAACGGATATTTATGCGCTGGGCGTGGTACTTTTTGAAATGATTACCGGTCGCGTGCCATATAGCGGCGATACCCCCTTTGCCATTATCCACGACCATATTTACAAACCGTTGCCGTTGCCCAGCACGCTGAACGGAGACGTGGATGAAACGCTGGAAAAAGTGGTTTTGCGTGCGCTGGCAAAAGACCCCGAAGACCGTTTTTCAACGATGGAAGAATTTTGGCAAGCGCTGAAAAAAGCACTGATGCCGTCGGGGAGTGCCGCAACGGTTATAAAACCTATACCACAGCCGAAAACGGTGGTAGATAAACCGCCGCGGAAAAAATGGAGCAAAAAGAAAATTGCCCTGCTGGCGGCAGGTGCGCTCATTAGCCTGTTTTTGTGTGTGGCGGTCATTACATCTCAGCAGGATGAAAATAACCCTCAACCGGCAGACAATCCGCCCGCGGCGCAACCGGCGGGGCAGACCACCGACGTGCTCCCCCCGCAATCGCCGGAAGTTGAACAAATTGTAAATGACGGTATCAAACTGTTGAAAGAAAATAATCCCGAAGAAGCCGTAGCCCGTTTTCAACAAGCAATTGATATGGACCCGCATTATATCCCGGCATATTTTTACGGGGCGTTAACTGCACTGAGATATGATAACAACGATATGGCGCGCGATTTTGCGGCACAAGCCACCGCAAACAACGCCGCCCGACCCGAAATTCACTCATTTGCCGGGTATGTTTTCACTCGCACCGAAGATATAGAGCAGGCAAAGGCGGAATTTCAGCGGGCAATAGACATCGCGCCGGATTATGCCCCGGCATACGCCGGGTTGGCAAGGGTTGCGCTGGTGGAAGATGACCCCGGACTTGCTCGGGAAATGCTTGATAAGGCGGAGCAACTGGATGCCGATTTGCCCGAAGTGAAACTGGTTGAGGCGGAATATCTTTTTGCCATCGGAAAACGACGATTGGCGCTGGCGACACTGCGCGATTTGTCGCAGCGAAAGGATATGACGCCATTGCTGCGCGATGAAATTCGCTTTGTGTTTGAACTGGTTGGCGAAACCCCGCCCCCCGCGCTGAACCCCTGACATGAACCCCAACAAATTTTTGGCACATCTCAAAAATTTGCCGCAATATCGGGGACAATTGGTTCATATTGAACGGATGCCGCCGCGGCGGGCGCGGTATGGACGCTTGGCGCAAAAAATATCGCCGACGCTGGAAAAAGCCTTGAAAGCACAGGGCACGTCAAAGTTGTACATCCATCAGGCGCAGGCGATAAACGCCGTTCAGCAGGGGCATCATGTTATTGTGGCAACGGGTACTGCTAGCGGCAAAACAGTGTGTTACAATGTGCCGGTACTCGATGCTATCATCCGCGATGGCGAAACGCGCGCAATTTATCTGTTTCCCACCAAAGCGTTGGCGCACGACCAACTGCGCCAGCTGACCCGCTTGACCCGGCGACTGTCTCCCCAACCGGTGCTGGGTGCATACGACGGCGATACCCCGCCGGAAATTCGGTCTACCCTGCGACTGACCGCCAATATCCTGTTCACCAATCCCGATATGCTTCATTTGGCAATACTGCCGTATCACGACCGCTGGGCACACTTTTTCCGGGCGTTAAAATTTGTGGTGGTAGACGAAGCCCACAGTTATCGCGGCGTGTTCGGCAGCCATGTTGCGGCGGTACTGCGCCGGCTCAATCGGTTGGCGGCGCATTATGGCGCGCAGCCGCAATATATTGCCACATCGGCAACGATAGCCAATCCGCAAACCCATTTGGAACGGTTGACGGGCAAAAAGGGGATGGTCATTGATACGGACGGCGCCCCGCGCGGCGAAAAACTGTTCGCCCTGTGGAACCCGCCGTTGGCGCGCGGCGAAACCGCTCGGCGGCGTAATTTAGAGAGCGAAGCCTCGTGGCTCTTTTCCGAAATGGCTTTAGCCGGCATCCGCAACATCACCTTCGTGAAATCGCGAGTAGTGGCGGAGTTGATATTGAAATACGCGCGGGCACTGCTGCAGCGGCAAAAACCGGCATTGATGGCGCGGGTGATGGCATATCGCGCCGGATATTTGGTTTCTCAACGGCGCGAAATTGAAACCGCGTTGAATAGCGGGCAGGTTATCGGCGTAACGGCAACCAATGCGCTGGAACTGGGTGTGGATGTGGGCGGCTTGCAAGCGGTGGTCTCGGTGGGATATCCGGGCAGTATTGCCAGCCTGTGGCAGCAAGTGGGGCGTGCCGGACGGCAGCGGCACGGAGCATCGTTGGCAATACTGATGGCGCAGGATAATCCGCTGGATCAATATTTTATCAAAAATCCGAATATACTTTTTTCCAAACCGCACGAACACGCCCTGATTGACCCGGATAACATCTATGTGTTGCTGCCGCATTTGGCGTGCGCGGCGCAGGAATTGCCCCTTTCGCCCGCCGATGAAAACGTATTCGGCGCGGGCTTCATCCCCGCGATGATAGCGCTGGAAAATGACGGCACGCTGGTATACCAACCGGAAAGCGACAACTGGCTTTATATGGGGCGAAACTATCCCACCCGCTTTGTGAACATTCGCAGTGTGGGTAAAAAACCCATCGCTCTGATAGAAGCCAAAACCGGCAAAACACTGGAAACGCTGGATGCCGGTTTGGCGGCGGCGCGGGCGCATCCGGGCGCAATTTACATACACAACGGCGAAACGTACCGGGTGAAAGGGCTCGATTTTTCGGCGGGGATTGCTCAATTGGAACT
>CAYPNZ010000004.1:0-19885 GCA_964411845.1 uncultured Anaerolineaceae bacterium | reverse complement strand
ACATGCATCGCGCCGGTATCGCCGCCGACAAACAGTGCCGCGTGCCGGCAGAGTGCGCCAAACTCACCCAGGGGTAATTTGCCCGCCACAATTTCCGCCGGGGTGCGCATTTGCCCGGCAATTTGACGGCAAAGGGGTATGTCGTTTGCCGTGCCGCTGAACAGCACTCGCCAGCCTTCTGCCGCGAGTCGGTCAGCCAGGGCGGCAAATCGTTCCGGCAGCCAGCGTTTATCGGGCATACGCATACCGGGGTTTACCCCGCCCGCCGGATGGAGCACCACAAACGGGTCGGTTGTCCATGGTGCAATCTTTTCGGTAACGGGGGGATAAAATTCCGGCGGAAAAGAAAATTCATCCGCGGTAAAATTTGCCCCTGCCGTCACGCAATCCAAATAAATTTGCGCCTCGTGCCGCACCGCTGACGGCACAGCCACCGGTACGGTGTGGGCAAATCCCCGCTGTAAACTATCCAGCCCCAAACGGTGCGGAATACCGGCCAGCCACGGTATCAACCCCACCACCGGCGAGCGGTCGAGCGTTACCGCCAAATCGTACCGCTGCCGGCGCAATTGCCGCGCCAACCGCCATACATCGCGCCAACCGTAGCGTCCCTGCCCCACCCGTCCGCTGTCAATTAACTTTCGCACGCGCGGATTGCCCGCCAGCACAGCGCGGCTCCAACTGCCAACCACCACATCAATTTCGGCGCCGGGAAAACGCCGGTTCAACGCTGCCAGCGCCGGTGTGGCAAGTACCACATCGCCCAGACAGCACGGCTTTAAAACCACAATTGTGCGCGGGTCGGCGGGTAATGGTCGGCGGGGAAATAACGGGCGCAACAAACGCCCGGCGGCGGTGACGAGCCACGTTTTCGGCATACGGCATCCTTTTTTCGTGTTATAGAAATTGTAACGGCACTCACGCCGCTTGCCAAATATTCTTCCACCGTAAAAAGCAAAAATCGCATAAATAACCGCTATGGTGTAAAATATAGGCAACGTATAAGATTTGATGAACGAACAGGTGAATTATGGAACTGAAACCCGCATATATTACCATTGTCGAAGGTCCGCCGCCCAATTTTGAAACCGTTACCAACCGTTGGGCAAGCAGCGTATTGGAAGGCAGCACGCTAAACCAAGTGGCGTTGGTGCAAATGCGCACGTTCGACGGACCCAAATTGATGCAGCGCTGCCAAAATGCATGGGCAGAAGGTCGCCCGGCGCGGCTTAATTTTCCGCTGGGTGACGGTTCGCGCGGCGAGTTGGATATTGTTGCCGCCCGCTGGGAAGCAGTGGAAGAAGGGCATAAAATTTATTTGTGGGTGCGCATTGACGCTGAATTTGAAATGGAAGAAATAGACAGCGAAGACCCGTACAGTTTTAACTAAATTCGGCACCTCCAAAATTCAACCAAACAAGCCGCGGCGAAAAACGTCCACGGCTTGTTTGCATGTCAGCCACGTTCATTGGCTTAAAATTACTTGTAGCCCGTTTGGGAGTATGGTATAATTTCTCAACCGAACCGACTCCAAACGGTATGGAGGAAACGTATGATAGAAGTAACCATTGACAGCATTCGCGTAAGTTTGATGTCTCAGCATCGGGTGGTTGTTTTGAAAGAAGCCGATGTGGAACGATATTTGGCAATTTGGATTGGTCCCGATACCGCCGAAGCCATTCACATGCACCTGCAACAGGTTGCCGTGGCGCGCCCGATGACGCATGATTTGATGAAAAATCTCATCCGCGCGATGAACGCAAAAGTATCGCACATTGTAATTAACGATTTGCGCAACGATGTTTTTTACGCGCGCATTGTGCTGGATGTAGACGGCAAAAGCATCGAAGTGGATGCCCGCCCCAGCGATTCGCTGGCGCTGGCGGTTCGCTGCGGTGCAAAAATCTTTGTCGCCGATGACGTGATGGCGCAAGCGGGCACGGAACCGGAAGAAGGCATAGACATCGAAATGCTGCTCAGCGGTGCCGCCGCAGCAGCAGCCACCGATTCAGCCGAATCGGATGAAGAAGAAGATTTGGACATCTTCCGTGATTTTGTCGATTCACTGGATTTGGACGATTTGGGGTAACGCCCCCGGTCACCCGCCCCATCTCATTCTCATACCCTCAGTCTTTTTCAACGAATCATCTCAATAACTTGGGGTGCGGTATCGTAAGGGTATGCCGCAACGTGCCCTTACCGGGCAGTCGCCCCTGCATATTCAGAAGATACAACCACCGAAATTCAAGGATTTTAACCGATGGCAGGCAATAACAACCACAAAACCGCACCGAATAAACCTGCACCGCACAACATCGAAGCCGAAGAAGCCGTACTGGGTGCGCTGATTATCGACCCCGACGCAATCCTGCGCGTTTCTACCTTTCTGGAACCGGGAGACTTCTTTCTGCAGCGGCATCAGTGGATATATGAAGCCATTCGGCAACTGCACGAACGCCGCGAACCCACCGATTTGGTAACCCTTACCGATGAACTGGAACGACAGGGACGGCTGGCAGACATCGGCGGTCCCACCGTGCTCAGCGACCTGATTGCCGCCACCCCCACCTCTATCCATGTGGAATATTACGGCAAAATCATCGAGCGCACCGCCGTGCTGCGCCGCCTAATTGACGGCGCGGGCAAAATTGCCCAACTTGCCTATGACGATGTGGAAGACGTGGAAGAAATCATCGACCGCGCCGAAGCCATCGTTTTCGGCGTGTCGGAACAGCGCGTCAACAAAGATTTGAAGCCGATTCGCCAAGCCATTGACACCTATTTCGACCGCATCGAATACCTCAGCCAACATCAGGGCGAAATTGTCGGCATCCCCACCAACCTGAAAGATTTAGACAAACTGCTCGGCGGCATGCAACGGTCTGACCTGCTGATTTTGGCGGGGCGACCCGGTATGGGGAAAACCTCGCTGGCACTGAGCATCGCCCTGCAAGCCGCCCGCAAATGGGACAAACGCATCGCCATTTTCAGCCTTGAAATGAGCGACGAGCAACTGGTACAGCGCCTCCTTTCCGCCGAAACCGGCATTGACAGCCAACGCCTGCGGCTGGGACACATCCGCGACGACGAATGGCCCCTGCTGATGCAAGCCACCCAACTGCTGGCAAACACCTCCGTTTTCATTGACGACACCCCCGCCATCAGCGTGATGGAATTGCGCACCAAAGCCCGCCGCATCGAAGCGGAATACGGGCTGGATTTGATAATTGTTGACTACCTGCAATTGATGCGCGGCAACACTCGCTCTGAAAACCGGCAGCAAGAAATCAGTTTCATCTCCCGCTCGCTGAAAGAACTTGCCCGCGAGTTGAAAGTGCCCGTGCTGGCGCTGAGCCAGTTAAGCCGCGCCGTGGAAAGTCGGCACGACAAACGCCCCATGCTCAGCGACCTGCGCGAATCCGGCTCCATCGAACAGGATGCCGACGTGGTCATGTTTGTCTACCGCGACGAAATTTACAACCCCGACACCGAATTCCCCAACATCGCCGAAATCATCGTCGCCAAACACCGTTCCGGTCCCGTCGGGCAATTTCAGGTCTATTTCAAAAAAGAACTCACCCAATTTATGGATTTGGAAACACGCACCCAACCGCTGGATTACTGAGGCTTTCGCCCGGCGCGTTTCAATCCACCATATCTGACGGATAACAAATGCCCAACGATTTTAACGGTTTCCCCGACGGCGAATTAAAATTTACCGCCGTACCCAATTTATTTTTTACCAAACTTTTGCCGCAAATTGATAATTTGCCGGAACTGAAAGTTACCCTGCATTTTTTGTGGCTGCGTCAGCATGAAAAGAAAAACGCCGTCAGCCGCGAAGAACTGCTGACCCACGAAACACTCATCACCGGTTTGGCGACAATTGCCGCCGACCCGTTTGAAGCCCTGCTTGAAGGCTTGGAACGCGCCGTCGCCCGCAAAACCCTGCTGCACGCCCGCACCCGCGAAAACGATGCCGCCCACGATTGGTACTTTCTCAACAGCGAAGGCGGGCGCATCACGCTGGAAAAAATGAAAGCGGGCGAATTGGGCGTGGTAGAGGTCAGCGGCGCAGATGTTGCCTCGCCGGCATACGCCCGCCGCCCCAACATTTTTGAACTGTATGAAGCCAATATCGGATTGCTGTCGCCCATTTTGGCAGATGAACTGAAAGACGCGGAAATGACCTACCCGCCAAGTTGGATTGAAGAGGCGTTTAAAATTGCGGTGGAAAACAATGTCCGCAAATGGAGTTACATTCGCGCCATTTTAGAAGGGATGGCAACCGAAGGAAAAGACCATGGAAAGCATCAGCGAAAAACTGAAAAAGATACGCCAAAACGTTGGTACACAGATGAAGAACGCGAACTCTTCATCCGCTGACCCCGCCGCATCCCCCAACGGCGATGTTTGCCCCGTTTGCGGCGGCACCGGATTTTTGCGCGTGGATGTACCGGTGGGACACCCCGATTTCGGAAAGATTGTTCCCTGCGAATGCCGCGTGGAAATCATTCAGGAAGAAAAATTGGCGCACCTGCGACAAATCAGCAACCTCGATAAAATGGGGCATTTAACGTTTGATTCTTTCCGTCCCGAAGGCTTCGGGCTTGACCCGATTCGCAGTCAAACGCTGAAAATGGCTTATCAGCAGGCGCGTCAATTTGCCGACGACCCGAAAGGCTGGATAACCTTCATCGGCGGGTACGGCTGCGGCAAAACCCATTTGGCAGTGGCAATTGCCAACCATCGCATCAAACAAGAAAAACCGGCGCTGTTTGTGGTTGTGCCCGACCTGCTCGACCACCTGCGCGCCGCTTTCAGCCCGCACAGCACCTCGCCATACGACGAACGGTTCGAGCAAATTCGGAATGCGCCGTTGCTCATTTTGGATGACCTCGGCACACAATCCGCCACCCCCTGGGCGCAAGAAAAACTCTTTCAACTCTTCAACCATCGTTACAACGCCCGTTTGGCAACGGTGGTTACCACCAACCACAAATTGGAAGAAATTGACCCGCGCATCCGCTCTCGGCTGGTTGACCTTGATTTGGCGCGCATCATACACATCACCGCCCCCGATTTTCGCGGCAGCGGCATGGAATTTATGTCGGAATTGTCTACCCTGTCGCAGCACAGCGACAAAACTTTTGAATCCTTCGACCTGCGGACGCACGAACTGCCCCGCGCCCAAGCCGAAAATCTGCGGCAAGCGTACACCATCGCCAAAAATTACGCCGCACAGCCCGAAGATTGGATTTTGTTCACCGGCACATACGGCTGCGGCAAAACCCATTTGGCGGCGGCAATTGCCAACCATTTCGCCGAACAGAACCAAAATGCGCTGTTTGTGGTTGTGCCCGACCTGCTCGACCACCTGCGCGCCGCTTTCAGCCCGCAATCCGTTACCCCGTATGACAAACGGTTTGAAGAAGTGCGCAATGCGCCGCTATTGGTGCTCGACGATTTGGGCACGCACAGCGCCACCCCCTGGGCAGAAGAAAAACTGTACCAACTGTTCAACTATCGCTACAACGGGCGACTGCCCACCGTCATCACCATGGCAGATACCGGGCAACTTGCACCGCGCCTAAAATCTCGGCTGCTGGATGTGGGGCGCTGTACCGCCATCGAAATCACTGCGCCGAGTTATCGCGGTGCGCCGTCGCTGAAAAACAAACGTCCATACAAAAAACGAAAATATCCGCCACGATAAACTACCGATGAACACGCACTGGGATGCTCCCACCAAACGAATTGTTGCCATTGGGTTGAGTCTGCTTTTCATTTATGTTTTGCTTTTAAGTCGGTCGGTGCTGCCGTTTTTAATTGTTGCCGCACTGATTGCCTTTTTGCTGGCGCCCATCGTTAATTTTTTGAACCGAAAAGTGTATCTGCCCAAAGCATTGGCGGTTATCATTGCCTACCTGCTGATGGCACTTTTTCTCACCCTGTTCCCGCTGATTCTCATTCCGGCGGTGCTTAACGCTTTTGGCGACATCAATATTGATTGGGTGACAGTCATTCAGCAAACGCTGGTTTGGCTGCGCACCACCCTTGAATCGTGGCGCAACATTCAACTTTGGGGCATCAATTACGATTTGTCCACCTCAATTGACCCCGCGCTGGAAACCCTGAACAACATTTCGCCCGCCAAATTTATCCCGTCACTCGATACCATCATCGCTTCCATACCCACCACCCTGCAATTTACATGGGGCGTTGCCTCGAATGTGCTGGGAACCATCGCTTCGTCGTTTTTGGCATTTATGCTCACTTTCGTGTTTTCCGTTTACCTGACCATTGATGGGGGCAGGTTTGTGCAAGGGTTCATTACGCTGGTGCCGGCGGCACATCGCGCCGATATGCGCGAATTGCACCGCCGCATCAAAGCCATTTGGAGCGCGTATTTTCGCGGACAATTCATTCTGGCAGTGGTCATCGGTGTGATGACATGGGTTGTCGGCACCATCATCGGTTTGCCGGGCGCATTTGCGCTGGCAGTCATCGCCGGGGCAATGGAAATTTTGCCGAATATTGGTCCCGTGCTGGCAGCCATTCCCGCCCTGCTGGTGGCACTGGTGCAGGGGTCGCTGGTATTGCCGGTGAACAATCTCACTTTTATGCTGGTGGTAATGGGGGCATATATGCTCATCCAGCAGGTGGAAAACAATTTGATTGTCCCCAAAATTTTGGGCGAAGCCGTAGAATTGCACCCGCTGTTTGTAATGAGCGGTGTGGTGGTTGGGGCGACAGTGGCGGGCATTTTAGGCGCACTCATCGCCGCGCCAACCATCGCTTCGGCACGGGTGTTGGTGGCATACGCCTACGCCAAAATCCTTGATGAAGACCCCTTCCCCACCCCACACATCGCGCGTCAGCCCGGTCCCCCCATCACCGAAATACTGCTTCGGCTATGGCGAAATATGCAATCGCAATGGCGCCGGCGCGTCGGCAAAAAACTCTAACATACTTCTAACGCAAAAAAGTAGCATCTTCCCCCGGAAACAGGTATAATTTCCGTGATGCGTGGAAAATGAACCGTGCATCAGCGTTTTGCAACGCCAACTATTAAACTTTAAACGAACCTATTGAAACTTTTGACAATTACTCGAAAATTTAACTTTTGATATGTCATTCCGGAATTTCCCGCAGGGAAATATCCGGAATCCACAATAAAAATCTATGGATTCCCGCTTTCGCGGGAATGACATTGCTTAAAATCAAACGTTTTTTCGTAGAATTTCGGATTTTTGCAAAAGTTCCATTTAGTTCAACCTCAAAAGGATATATTTTTATGATGCGATTTGACCGTTTTACGGAGCGCGCGCAAGATGCCGCCATGCGCGCCTACGAAATTTTACAGCGATACAAGCACGCCCAAGCCGATACCGAACATCTGCTGCTGGCGCTGCTTGAGCAGCCGGAAAGTATCGTTTCCGATATTTTGCGGCAACTGGGCATTGACCCGGAAACCGTGCGCGAACGGGTGGATGACATTTTGCAGCGCGCACCAAAAGTAAATATGATGCCGAATATGGCGGTGGGACAAGTGTATATTACCCCGCGCTTGAAACGGGTACTTGACCACGCCCAAACCGAAGCCGAAACCCTGAAAGACGAATATATTTCTACCGAACACCTGTTTTTGGCAATTGTGGCAGAACGCGGCACCGCCACCGCCCAAATGCTCAACCGGCTGGGCATTACCCATGCCGCCGTGCTGAACGCCATCCAAACGATGCGCGGCGGCAAACGGGTAGACAGCCCGCGCGCCGAAACGCAGTACCGCACACTGGAAAAATACAGCATCAACCTGACGGAACGGGCACTGGCGGGCAAACTCGACCCGGTAATTGGGCGAGATGACGAAATTTTGCGCGTCATTCAGGTACTTTCGCGCCGAACCAAAAACAACCCCATCCTCATCGGCGAAGCGGGTGTGGGCAAAACCGCCATCGTCGAAGGGTTGGCGCAAAAAATCGCCGATGAAGACGTGCCGGAAATTCTCATCGGCAAACAGGTTATCAGCCTTGATTTGGGCGCAATGATTGCCGGTTCGCGTTTCCGCGGCGAGTTTGAAGAACGGCTGAAAACCGCCATTGACGAAATCAAACGCGCCGAAGGCGAAATCATCCTGTTTATTGACGAACTGCACACCGTGGTCGGAGCGGGCGCGGCACAGGGGGCAATGGATGCCAGCAACATGCTCAAACCGGCGCTTGCCCGCGGCGAATTGCAGTGCGTGGGTGCAACCACCCTCGATGAATACCGCAAATATATCGAAAAAGATGCCGCGCTGGAACGGCGGTTCGCCCCCGTTTTTGTGGACGAACCCTCGGTAGAAGAAACCATCGCCATGCTGCAAGGCATTAAAAACCGCTACGAAGCGCATCACGGCATAACTTACGCCCCCGCCGCGCTGGAAGCCGCCGCCCGATTGTCGCACCGGTACGTTACCGAGCGGTATCTGCCCGACAAAGCCATTGACCTGATTGACGAAGCCGCATCAAAATTGCGCATTGCCATTTATTCGATGCCGCCGGCGCTGAAAGCGGAAAAAAAGCAACTGTCGCAACTGAAAAAACGCGAAGCCGAAGCCGCCCAAAACCAAGATTGGGAACTTACCGCCGAACTGAAAGCGGAACGCCTGCGGCTGGAATCTGAATTCGAGAAAAACTATCAAAAATGGCGGGCAGAGAAAAATTTAGACGAAGTGGTGGAAGTGGACGATATTGCCGCCGTCATTTCTATGTGGACGGGCATTCCCGTTGCCAGCATGCTAGAGACGGAATCGGAAAAACTGCTGCACATGGAAGAACGCCTGCACGAGCGCGTCATCGGGCAAGACGAAGCCATCAACGCCATTTCCGATGCCATTCGCCGGGCGCGTTCCGGGTTGAAAGACCCGCGCCGCCCCACCGGCAGTTTCCTCTTTTTGGGCAGTTCCGGTGTCGGCAAAACCGAATTGGCAAAAGCGCTGGCGTGGTTCTTGTTTGATGATGATGACGCACTGCTGCGCATTGATATGAGCGAATACCGCGAAAGCCACACCGTCAGCCGGTTGTTCGGTGCGCCGCCGGGATATGTGGGTTACGATGAAGGCGGGCAACTGACCGAATCAATCCGCCGCCGCCCGTATCAAGTGGTGTTGTTCGATGAAATTGAAAAAGCGCACCCCGATGTGTGGAACGCCCTGCTGCAAATTCTGGAAGACGGGCGGCTAACCGACGGGCAGGGGCACACGGTTGATTTTCGCAATGCAGTTATCATTATGACCAGCAACGTGGGCACCCAATTTGGTCCCAAAGGGGGCACGCTCGGTTTCCGCGCGCGGGGCGATGAGGGAACACTACACGATGACCGGGTGAAACGGGAGATAAAAGATGCGCTGCGCAGACATTTCCGCCCGGAATTTTTGAACCGCATTGACGAAATTATCATCTTCCACACCCTAACACAGGAACAAGTTTTACAAATTGTTGACCTGCAAATGGCAGAAATTGCCGCTCGGCTGAAAGACCATCAAATTGAAATTGAACTAACGCCCGCCGCCAAAAAATGGCTCGCCGAACAAGGTTTCGACCCGCAATTTGGCGCGCGTCCATTGCGCCGCACGCTGCAAAAACAGGTTGAATCGCCGCTATCGGTGAAAATCCTGCGCGGAGAATTCAAAACCGGCGACCGCGTGTTGGTAGATTACGATGAAGAAACCGGGTTGACTTTTTCTCACGCGGATGAAAATTTGGTGATGAATATCGGCAAGCCGGCAGATATTTCTGCCTGAACCGCATTTGCCCCATAAAAAAAGCCCGGCGCAAACCGGGCTTTTTCTGTTTTGCGAAAAATTTATTTTACGCCTTCCAATTCCACCTCAAAAATTAGGGTGGCATTGGGCGGAATAACGCCGCCGAAACCATTTTCACCGTATGCCAAATTACCGGGGATGACCAGTTGGCGTTTGCCGCCGACTTTCATGGTAGAGACACCTTCATCCCAGCCGGGAATGACCTGCCCCTGCCCCAGGGTAAATTCAAACGGGCGACCGCGGTCAAGTGAACTGTCGAATTTTTTGCCGTCGGTGAGCCAGCCGGTGTACTGCACGGTAACGGTTTGCCCCGGCTGCGGGGTGGCGCCGTCGCCTTCCACCAAATCGTAATATTTCAAGCCGCTGTCGGTGATGGTGTAGTCGCTTTCGTTGACGGCGGTGGGGGCATCGGGCGAACCTTCACGCACATCCAGCAATTGCACTTCCAAAATCAAGTCGGAATTGGGGGGAATCAAGCCCGGAATACCCGTTTCGCCGAAGGCGTTTGCCGCCGGAATGACGATTTGCCGCGAGCCGTTTACTTTCATCCCTTCGATGCCTTCATCGGAACCGGGAATGAATTGCCCCTGCCCCAGCGCAAAGGTTGCCGGTTCGGCACGGTCAAGCGAACTGTCAAATTTGGTGCCGTCGGTGAGCCAACCGGTGTAATGCAGGGTAACAATTTTGCCGGCGTTGGCGGTCGCGCCGTCGCCGGGGGTAATGTCGTATGTTTTTATGCCGCTATCGGTAACCGTGTAATCGGCATCGGAAACGGTGGTGGGGTCTGCGGGTGAACCGGGCAGAATGTCAACCAATTCCAGCGTGAAATAGAGGGTGGCACCGGGGGGAATGACGCCGCCCGCACCTTGGTCGCCAAACGCCAATTCGGGGGGGATGATAACTTTCATTTTTTCGCCGACGCTCATCAGCCCGACGGCTTCATCCCAACCGGGGATGATGCGGTTTTCGCCCAGCGGAAATGCCATCGGCTGACCGCTATTGTACGAGTTGTCAAATTCCGAACCGTCTGCCAGTTGAGCGATGTAATCCACTTTCACCACATCGCCGGTTTCGGGTTTGGTGCCGTTGCCATCCTGCACCACCATATATTTCAAGCCGCTGGCTGTGGTTTCCATTTTATCTTCGGGGTACATCTCTTTCATGCTGTCGGACAATTCCAACTGATGCTGCGTGCCGGCATCGGGCGAAAGCAACTCGCCCACTTGTGCGGCAGTGGTGGGGTCAACTGCCGCCGCCGCGGGGGTATCGGTTGCCGGCACAGTGGTCGGCGCTTCGGTAGCGGTTTTGGAATTGCACGCTACCAAACCAAAAATGAACAAACTAACCAACAAAAATTTAATTTTCACAAGAATCTCCTTTTCTTAACTCTGGGAGATAATAAACGAAAACCCAAATTTATCCAAACCGAAGGGTACATTGTAAGCCGGCATACAGCCCATCGTTCAATTTCGAGGTAGAATAATATGACTCTACTGAAAAAAGGGGTTCAAATTAAACCACAGAGCAACAGAGGCACAGAGAAATTTCCCGATGAATTTAATCTTTTTCTCAAAAACATTCAAAACTCCGCGTCTCTGTGCCGCCTGTGCCCTGCGGGTGCTGTGGTGAAAAATCGACCTTTTTTCAGGTGAGTTATAATATGGTATCAATGCAGGCATCAAATAAAATTAAGGAGTATGTTATGTCTCGTTTACCCGTATTGACGATATTTTTGCTGACCCTCGGATTGCTGTTGGCGGCGTGTGGCGGTGCGACGGGGGCAACGGCTGCCACAGCCACCCCGGCACCTGCAAAATCTACCCCCACCGACAGCCCGCCCGCGCCTCATGTCACGGTTGCCGCCACCGATACCAGTCCCCCCGCCGAACCCACCGACACCGCTGTTTCGGCGGCAAACGTTGCCAAAAACGGCAAACCATTGTTGGATGACACCCCCATCCGCCCATTTGAAGCCTATTGGAAAACCGATTTTTCTCTGCACACCGTCAATTACGGCGAAATTTTTTCCGGCGGCGTTCCCCGCGACGGCATTCCTCCCATTGATGCCCCGCAATTTGTCAGCATCACAGAGGCTTCGGCGTGGTTGGCAGACCAAGAGCCTGTTTTTGTGCTGTCATACAATGGCGAAACGAAAGGCTATCCCCTGCAAATCTTAATTTGGCACGAAGTGGCAAACGATGAAATTGCCGGCGAACCGGTGGCAGTTACGTTTTGCCCGCTGTGCAATTCCGCCATCACTTTTAAACGAACCGTGGATGGCACGGTGTATGATTTCGGCGTGTCGGGTAAATTGCGCAACAGCGATTTGATTATGTGGGACCGTCAAACCGAAAGTTGGTGGCAGCAAGTTACCGGCGAAGCCATTGTGGGCACAATGGTCGGCACACAGTTGGAAATGATACCCACTCAATTGGTTTCGTTTGCCGATTTTAAAGCGGCGTTCCCCACAGCGCAGGTGCTATCGCAAGATACGGGCTTCAACCGCCCTTACGGGCAAAATCCGTACCGCGGATATGATACCGACCAACGCCCCTTCCTTTTTGCCGATATTCCCGACCCGCGGCTGCAAGCGGTTGACCGCGTGGTGGTGGTTACTGTCGGCGATGCGGCAAAAGCCTATCCGTATAAAGTTTTGGCAGAAGAAAAAGTGGTGGCGGATGCTGTCGGCGGGCAAGATTTGGTTATCTTTTGGAAAGCAGGCACAACCTCCGCGCTTGATGCCGGTTCCATCGCCGATTCGCGGGATGTCGGCGCGGCAACGGTTTTCGACCCGAACTTAAACGGGCAAAAGTTGACCTTCACGTGGGACGGCACGGATTTTGTTGACGACCAAACAGGCAGCTGGTGGAACCTTTTCGGCGAAAGTACCGACGGTGAACTTGCCGGGCAGCAATTAACCCCCGTGCAATCGGCAAATCAGTTTTGGTTTGCTTGGGCGGCATTTCGCCCCGACACGGAAATTTACGGGCAGTAAACTTAACGGGACACGGCGCATTATGGGTCGTGTCCCGTTATAACCTCAAACCGACCGGTGATGCCGCCGGTTGGCGGGCATTTGCCACGAACCTTCGCCCCGCACACGCAGGTCGCGGGCAAGAAAACGCCACCATGCCAGCACGGCAAACAACAGCGCAAACGCCAAAATCCCCCCCAGCCAATCCCAGCGCAAATACTCATCCAGCAAAATCGAGCCGCCTTGATAGTATTTCAGCGGCGAAAAAAGCGCCACGGTATCCAATTTAGCCGTGATATTCGCCATACCGTCAACCGCAAATCCGAAAATCAGATACACGCCCGCCACCGACGCGGCAATTTTTTGCGACGGCAGTATCATGCTCAGCAGCAACGTCAGCGAAATGAAAAACAACACCTGCGCCCACGCCGGTACAAATGCCAGCATCATTTTTTCCGGTGAAATGCCGATGTCAATCCACAGCAGTGGCACGGTGGCAGAAAGTGCCCCGACAACCAAAATAATGGTTGCCGCGCCAATGACACCCAGCACCCGCGCCCAAAACAATTTTGTGCGGCTGATGGGACGCCCCAACAGCACATCCATCATCCCGCTTTCTTCATCGGATACCACCAGCCCCGCGCCGACAATTATCGCAAAAATGCCGAGCAATAGCGGCAATTGCGAAAAAAGTTTGCCGTCAATAAACCCGGCGGGTGTGGCGAACCCTTCCAATCCCCCGAAAAATTTCATCATCCCCGGCGGCAGTGAATCAATCAAACGCTGCATCAATGCCAACTGCGATGTCAAATTGTTGGCAAAAATAACAATAAGCGATCCCATATACGCCATCCCCAAACTCCAGCCGACAATATGCCAGCGCAATCGTTTCAGTGTGTGCCAAATTAGTGCCGTCATTTTTACCTCCCGGTATGCGGTACAGCCCGCCGCCACGGCAATGGCAGCCGCCACGCCCCTTCACCGCTGACCCGCAGGTCTCTATTTTTGAACTGCCACCAAGCCGCCACCACCAAAATAATGATGATGCCCAGCAAAATAATTTGTGCGCCCCAATTGATGCTGTTCGGGAAAAGCGCTTTGCTGCCCGGATAATAATACAGCGGCGAAAGTTTGGCTATCGGTTTCAGCCGGTCATCAACGGCGGTTAAGGTCGTGGTAAAATAGGAAAATATCAGCACCACCCCGCTCAATGCTGCCGAAACGGTTCGCCCCGGCAACCGAAAGCCGAGTGCCAGCGCCAGCATGGCAAACAAAAAAACCTGAATGTACAGGGTTGCCAACGCTTGTAAGAAAACCGTCACCGGCAGATTCATCGCGGTGGAAATACGCTGCGCTATCATCAACCCGACAAACATCAACCCCAAAATAGCGGCAATAACAATCCCCAGCCCGATAACCCGTCCCCCGAAAAAGGTACGGCGAGAGATGGGATTTGCCAGCAGCAAGTCCAAAACGCCGTCTTCTTCATCGGACAAAATTAACCCCGACCCGGCGAGCACGGCAAAAATGCCCAAAATAAACGGCGTAAAAGAAAAGAGTTCCATCCCCAGAAAACCTTCTGCCGTGCCGATGCTCTGCACTTCACCGAACATGGCGGTAAAACCCGCCGGGTACAGTTTCAGCAAATTATCGAACACAGCCCCTTGTGCCGCAATCGAATCGAAAATGGAACCGACCAAAATTGCCAGTGCAGCAAAACTCAATCCCCAACCCAATATGGCACCGCGCATTTTTTTTACGGTGTGAAAAATTATCGCCGCCATTATTGTGCCTCCCCGTTTTCCGATTGATAGTAGGTCAGGAAAACTTCTTCCAGTGACGGACGTTCAATTTCCAAATCGCGCACGGGGAATTTTGCCAGCAGTTTGATGAATGTATCCATTTCACCCGTCACCTGCAGCGAAATTCGGTCGGCGGCGGCGTTGGTTTCCAGCACCGTTAAACCGTCCACATTAAAGTTTTGGGGGTCAACCGGCGTTTTGAAGCGAACTTCCACATGCCGCAGCGCCCGTTCACGAAGAGCCTCCGGCGCGACAATTTCCACCACTTTTCCCTGCCGAATGATGCCCACCCGGTCAGCCAGTGTTTCCACTTCGCTGATAATGTGAGACGAGAAGAAAACCGTGGCGCCCTGTGCCTGCACTTCGCGGATGAGGCGCAACACTTCGCGCTGCATCAGCGGGTCTAGCCCCTGGGTGGGTTCATCCAGAATGAGCAGTTCGGGGCGGTGCATAAAGGCTTGCACAATGCCGACTTTCTGTTTGTTCCCTTTTGACAGGTTTTTGATGGGTGTTTTTAAATTAAGTTGCAGCCGGTCAGCCAATTCGCGGATGTATGCCGGGTCGGCGCGACTGCCGCCCAATTTATCCAGCAGATTCAACATGCCCCGAGCAGTGTAATTGCCGTAAAAATTCAACTCGCCGGGCAAATAGCCCGTCCGCCGGCGCACGGCAACGGGCTGGGTTTGCGGGTTCAGTCCCAACACCCGCAAAATGCCGCTCTGCGGGCGAATCAAATCGAGCATACAGCGAATGGTGGTGGTTTTTCCTGCGCCGTTCGGTCCCAAAAACCCGAAGATTTCGCCGGGGCGGACGTTTAAATTTACGCCGCGCAACGCTTGCACCGTTCCGTAATTTTTCGTCAGATTTTCTGCATAGACGGCAAATTTTTCATCCATTGCCGGTCGGTCTCCTTTGCCCGTATTGCATATTGAATTGTGGAACAAACACACGGATATTGTACCCGAATCCGGGTCACCTCAAAATTTATTGCCGGTATCGCCCCGTTTATTGACACACCACCCACAATTGGCTACAATAAACACATAACGCATTGCGTCACCCCCGTTAAAAACCTATCGTATGCTCAATGGAGGAACAGTATGTCAGAAAAGATTGATTTTGGTACCGATGCATGGATTAAACAATTGATGGTGGAACTGAACAACAGCGAATCGTATGCTGAAGCCGCCAAAAATTGGGAAGGCGATATTTGTTTTGTGGTTGACCCGAAAGGAAGCGCGCTTGACCACGAGGTTTACATGTATGTTGACCTGTGGCACGGCAAATGCCGCTCGGCGCGCGTGCTGAAAAGCAAAGACGAACTGAAACCAGAATTTACCATCAAAGGCACGGTAAAAGCCTTCAAAGAAGTGATTGACGACGGGTTAGACCCGATGAAAGCCCTGCTCACCCGCAAGTTAAAACTCACCGGAAATATGGCAAAAATCATGAAAAACGTAAAATCCGCCAACCAGCTCGTTCTCTGCTGCACCTATATTCCCACCAACTTCCCGTTGGAGTAGCGATATGTGGTATTTCAGAAGTCCGGAAATTGTATTCGGCGAAGATGCGCTGAGCCATTTGGACACCATTCAGGGCAAACGCGCCTTCATCGTCACCGACCCGATGATGGTTAAATTGGGTTTTGTAGATTTGGTTGCCGAACACCTGCACGATGCCGGGATGGAGACGGGCGTTTTCGCCGAAGTGGAACCCGAACCGGCGGTGCAAACCATTGCCGCCGGCGCGGAAAAAATGCTCGCTTTTGAACCCGATTGGATTATCGGGCTGGGGGGCGGCTCGGCAATGGATGCCGCCAAAGCGATGTGGGCACTGTACGAAAACCCCGGGCTAAACCCCGCCGACATCAACCCGTTCGAGCCACTCGGACTGCGCCGCAAAGCGCGACTCATCGTCATCCCCACCACCAGCGGCACCGGCTCGGAAGCCACCTGGGCAACCGTGCTGACCGACACGGCAGAAAAACGCAAACTCGGCACCGGCTCGCCGGAAATGGTGGCGGATATTGCCATTGTTGACCCCGCCCTGCCCGCCAAAATGCCGCCCCGCCTCACCGCCGATACCGGTTTGGACGCGCTGACTCACGCCATCGAAGGGTACACCTGCGCCCTGCGCAACGATTTCAGCGACGCGGTATGCCTTAAAGCCGCGCAACTCATTTTCGACTACCTGCCTCGCGCGGTGAAAGATGGCAGCGATATGGAAGCCCGCGAAAAAATGCACAACGCCGCCACCCTCGCCGGGCTTGGCTTCGGCAATGCGATGGCGGCGCTGGCGCACTCGCTGGGGCACAGTCTCGGCGCGGTTTTTCACGTGCCGCACGGACGTGCCGTCGCCCTGTTTTTACCGTACACCATCGAATATATCCAGCGCGGCGATGCGGAAACCCGCTTCCATGAAATCAGCCGCTTTCTCGGCTTGCCCGCCGCCACCCCCGCCGCGGGCGCGGCGAGTTTGGTAACTGCCATCCGCTCCCTTTCGCGCGAAGTGGGACAACCCCTCACGCTGAAAGACACGCTCGGCGATGGCGTTTCCCGTGCCGAATTTGAAGCCGCGCTCGACAAACTGGTTGAAAACGCCGAAGCGGATTCCGTCATCGCCATGAGCGACCGCATCCCCACCGGCGACGAAGTGCGCAAATTGTTTGAGTACGCATACGACGGGAAAGAGATTGATTTTTAAAAATCCTGTTTCGAGTTTGATGTTTCAGGTTTCAAGTTACTGCCCAAAACCATCAAACCCGAAACATCAAACCGAAAACCGAAAACATCATGGACAGAAAACTACTTTTCGTAAACCTTTCCACCGGCGAAGTGCACGACGAACCGCTCAACCTTGAATGGGCAGCGCAATTTTTGGGCAACAGCGGGCTGGCGGCGCGTTATCTGTTCGACATGATTGACGCCGACACCGACCCACTCGGTCCCGATAACCCGCTCATTATGATGACCGCGCCGCTCACCGGCACGCGCACCCCATCCGCATCGCGGCACGCATTTGTGGCGAAAAGCCCGCTCACCGGCATCTTCGGCGAATCGAATGTCGGCGGGTACACCGGACACGAACTGCGCCGCGCCGGTTACGACGGTATCATCATCACCGGCAAAGCCGATGCACCGGTATACCTGCACATTCAGGCAGGCAAATCGCCCCGGTTGAAAGACGCTCGCCACCTGTGGGGACTGGACACCTACCGCACCCAAACCGCCATCATCGCCGAAAGCGGCGACCCGCGCACCCGCGTGGCGTGCATCGGTCCCGCCGGAGAAAATCTGGTGCGTTTTGCCGCCATCGCCAACGCCGATGCCCGCGTGGCGGGACGCACCGGCATGGGCGCGGTGATGGGTTCCAAAAACCTAAAAGCCATCGCCATTCGCGGTAAAGGGCAAATTCCCATTTCAGACAAAGAGGCATTGAATGCGGCGTTTCGGCAGGCAATGGAAACCATCCAATCCGATATTGCCATCGAAGTGCTGAAAGACCTCGGCACGGCGGGCGGGCTGGAATTTTTCGACATGATGGGCTCGCTGCCGAGCAAATACTGGACACTGGGCGAAAACCCGGGCGCACACAATCTCAGCGGCGCGGCAATGGCGGATTCCATTCTCACCGGTAACACGGGCTGTTGGGGCTGTGCCGTGCAGTGCGGGCGTGAAGTGACTATCGAAATGGACGGCGAAACCATCACCACCGACGGACCCGAATACGAATGCGTCGTTTCGCTGGGCACAAATTTGCTGATTGACGACCTGAACGCCGTTTCGCAATTCGATTTCATCTGCGATGCCATGGGGATGGATGTCATTTCCGCCGGTGCGGTCATCGGTTTTGCCACCTACCTTTCCGACAAAGGCATCATTTCGGCGGAACAAACGGACGGCATCGCGCTGACATGGAACAACCCGGCACAGGTGCGCACCCTGCTGGAAAAAATCGTGCGCCGCGACGGCATCGGCAATTTGATGGCGGACGGTGTGCGCGCCATGGAGCAGGCGTTCGGCGTGCCGGGGCTGGGCGTGCAAATCAACGGGATGGACCCGGGCATGCACGACCCGCGCGGATTCAGCGGGATGGCGCTGGTATACCTCACCTCGCCGCGCGGTGCATGCCACAACAAAAGTGACTTCTATTTTGTGGAAATCGGGCATACGTTTGAAAAGATTGGTATTTCAATAGACGACCAACATCAGGAACAGGGCAAAGCGCCGTTTGTGGTGTGGCATCAAAATTACCGCTCGATGGTGGATGCCAGCGGGATGTGCAATTTCGTCAACATTCCGCTTGACGTGCTGCCCGATACCTTCGCCGCCGCCACCGGCAAACAGAGGTCGCTGGATGAACTGGTTTTGCTCGGCGAACGGATATTCAATTTAAAACGATTGCTGAACTTAAAACTGGGCATGATTCCCCGGCGAGATGAAGTGATGCCAAAATTACTGACTATGCCCTACGCCGAAGGCGCAACCGATGGCTTTGTGCCCGATTGGGAAACCATGCTGCGCGAATATTACACCGTCCGCGATTGGGATTGGGACACGGGACGCCCCTCGGCGGCAAAACTGGCGGAACTCGGGCTGGGGGAATTGGGGTAATCTCCACATTGAAATTCAAGGCGAATACCCCGCCTTTACATATGCTTGCCGGTGTCACAATCTATCATTTAAAAGCGTAAGGGCGACCACAAGGGTCGCCCAAAAATTGGGCAGGGAACCTGTCCCTGCCCTACAAATTCCGACACAATATATTTCGCCCGCGAAAATGTTTGTTGGTTTTGCATTACGCAGTTTTCACCCTGAATAGCCCGGCAGGGCATATCGCAGGGCGAAAACCACGCAAGTCCTGCCGGTGAGGAACATTAAAATTCTCTCATTTCCTCTGATGTAACCTTTGGGACGGGTATGCGTCTAAATGAAACATACCCCCAAAGGAGTTTTTATGCGTTCCCACACAAAAATTAAATTATTTTCCATTGGTTTGATGCTGCTTTTCTCGCTGACGCTGGCAGCATGCGGGTCATCTCCCGCGGCAACGGTTGAACCCACCACCGCACCGACGGCAACCGCCGCCCCCGCACCGACCCAACCGGCAGCAATGAGCCAACCCGCCGATGCCCGCATCCGCCCGCTGGAAGAAATCACCGGCGACACCCCGCCCCGGCTGGAGGACATTACCCCCACCGATGCAGTGCTGGTTTTCAATTCCGAAATTCCGCTGGCATGCGCCATCGTTTATGGCGAAACCACCGATTACGGTATGCTGACGCTCGACCAAGATATGGCG
>CAYPNZ010000003.1:11635-19997 GCA_964411845.1 uncultured Anaerolineaceae bacterium | reverse complement strand
GTAGTGGTGTTTTTTGACTGATACACGTATTTTGTGTAATTTGCCCCCTCCCCCTAACCCCCTTCCCCGCCGGGGAAGGGGGGATACAGGGGGGATGGGGGAAAGCCATTGTTAATTACGCCACATAATCAGTCAATTTTAACCGCTACCGATAAATGCAATATCCACACGAGGAGGCTGGTAGCTGAACGATGGAAATAACGTACAATAGCCTAGGCACGGATGTCTATTTGGTGAAATTGAATGGCGCGCTAAATGCCCGCACCGCCGAAAACGCCAAAAAAACGTTTAGAGAATTGGCAGACAAAGGCGCAAAACGGGTTATCGTAGATTTGTCGGGTGTGCCGTTCATTGACAGTTCCGGGCTGGCGGCGCTGGTATCGGGGTTGAAAACTTTTGGCGGCGATGCGGAAAATCTGCGCCTAGCCGCCCCGCAATCGCAAGCAAAACTGCTTTTTGAATTGACCATGTTCGACCGCGTCTTTAAAATTTTCGATTCCGTTGCCGACGCACAAAACAGCCAATAGTATGATTGAGCAAAAAACATTCAATGGGAACGCCGTCATCGAAGTGATATTTTCGGGACGTGTGGATGTTGCCAATCGAGAGCAGGTGCGCGCCGCGTTGCACCAAGCCGTTGCGGCTGCCGAAAAAGGCGTGCTGGTTAATTTAACACAAGTACCGCTCATTGACAGTTCAGGATTGTCGGCACTGGTATCGGGGTTGCGGGTTGCCCGCGAGCAGCAAAAAAAAATGGTGCTGATTGGATTGAACAAACAAGCACAAATGGTATTTTCGCTGACAATGATGGATAAAGTTTTCCGGGTATTTCCATCGGAAACCGAAGCATTGGCGCATCTCGGCGTTCATCCGGGTCACGCGGAATAGCCTTGGCGGGAGTTTGTTGTGTCAGACGTTATTCGCGTGATGGTAATTGACGATGAAATGCACATTCGCCGTTTGATAGACCGGATGCTGGCGGGACGCGGCTTTTCCGTTGTCGGCGCAAACAGCGGTGCACAGGCGCTGGCGCTGATGCGTCAGCCCCACACTCGCCCCGACATCATCACCTGCGATGTTTCTATGCCGGGTATGAACGGATTTGATATTTTGGAAGCCGTAAAATCCGACCCGCAATTGGCGGATATTCCCATCATCATGTTAACGGCAATGGGACAAACCGGCGAAGCCTATCGCGCCAGAGAAATGGGCGCCGCCGACTATATCACCAAACCGTTCAGCACGATGGGTTTGATTGACATTTTGAAACAACACCTGAAAAAATAACGGAGGCACATTTGGAAATTCTTGGCGGTCCGCTATTTGCCGTCGCCGGTGCAGGCGAATCTCACGGACCGGGCATAACCACTATCGTTTTCGGGTGTCCGCCCGGATTGAAAATATCTGCCGCAGCGATACAACCTTTTCTCAACCGCCGTCGCCCCGGCGGCACAACTCATGGAACACCCCGTCACGAAGCCGACCGGGTCGTTTTTTTGTCCGGTATCTATCAAGATGACCACGATACCCTGCTTACCGGCGCCGAAATTGCCGTCGGGCGCGGCGATGCCGAAATTCGCACCCAAACCTACGGCGAAGGATTCACCACCGGCGAACCGATTGCCGCGCTGGTACTTTCCGCATCGAAAAAATCGCGGCATTACGACCAATTTCGCGGCGAAACGGGCGCGGTGCGTCCGGGTCACACCGATTTGGTCAAATTTCATCAATCGCGCGGGTTTGCGGATGTGCGCGGCGGCGGGCGTTCCAGTTACCGTTCCACTGTCAGCGATGTGATTGGCGGCAGCATCGCCCGGCTGTACCTGACCGAAACATTTGGCACGGCGTTTCTGTCGTCCATCGTGCAGGTGGGAACCCTGACCGCGCGCCAAACCCTGCGTGACACGGTGGAAACACTGCGCCATCAATTTGAAGGCAAGCCCATCCCCCCCGTGGAAATTGAACGGTTGCGGGCAGTGCTGACTGAACACGAATTACCCGCGCTGGATGCGGATTTTGCCCGCACGGCGGCGGCGCACATCAAACAAGTGCGGTTGGAGGGTGATTCGGTGGGGGCGGTGGTAGAAGTTGTGGCGGTAAACGTGCCGCCATTGGTGGGCGACCCGCTGTACAACAGCCTGAAGTTGCGGTTGATGGGCTTGCTGGGCGGCTTGCATGCGGCACAATCGGTAGAGGTGGGCGACGGCAGTGCCGTGGCGGCACGGCGCGGCAGTCAAAACAACGACCCCATTCGCCGCACGGGGTATCGGCGCAACAGCCACGGTGGATTGCTGGGCGGCATTACCACCGGCGCGCCGCTGGTTTTTCGCGTGGGGTTCAAGCCCACGGCTACCATCAACCGCCCGCAGCAATCGGTGCAAAAAAATTTGACGGAAATTGATTTCGCGCTGGAAAAAGGCAGGCACGACCCGTGTGTCGGCGTGCGCGCGGGGGTTACCCTTGAATCGCGCTTGGCTATCGGGGTGATGAATGCCGTGTTGATGCATGCCACTCGGCATGTTCACCCGCAAGATTTTCGGCTGTTTTGAGGTATATCACGTTGATTTGCGCACAGTCTGATACAGATACCACCGTCGCCCCGCCCATTACCGACATTGAATTTAAGGTGATGGACGAAGCCGAGTTGGAGCATCCGTATCGGGTGATTATCCACAACGATGATGTCACCCCGATGGATTTTGTGATTGCCGTGTTGGTCACTTTTTTCGACCTGACCGCAGACCGAGCCGTTGACATCATGCTGACGGCGCATCACAACGGGCAGGCATTGGTGGCGGTATTGCCGTATGAAGAAGCGCACCGGCGGGTGTACAACGCGCAGTCGGCGGCGCGAGATTACGGTTATCCGCTTTCGTTCACACTGGAACCGGAACCGTAGCGCGATTGCAGGTTGTCAAATTGACATAAACTGTGGTATACTGAAAATAGAATTTTTGGTACTTTTTACCCTGTCGTGACGGTATTGACTCGCCGAAGGGAGTTTGATGATGGACAATATCCGCAATACGTGGAAAAATAAACCGGGTGTTATTTTGCTGTCCGCTTTGTTGATATTGGTTATTTTGGTGTTGCTGGCGGTACTTTTTGTGCGCGGTGTGTTATCCAGAAGCGCATCGCGCACCGTTACCGACGTGCCGGTAGTGACGCAGGCGGTTTCTACCGAAGCCCCCGTTGCCGCTGCACCGACTGCCACGGCAACCACCGCGCCCACCAAAGTGGTCAAAGTACCCACGGCTACCCCCAAACCGACCCGTACCCCGAAAGCGACAGCCACTCGCACCCCAACCGCCAAAAAGAAAACACCAACCCGCACCCCCACCCCGCTGCCGCCCACCGAAACCCCCACGCCGCTGCCGCCGCAAATCGGCGAACTGTTGCAAAACGGCGATTTTGAAGCCGGTTTCGGTGAGGATGGTGTGGCGCTGGGGTGGCAGGCATTCCGCAACGATGCCGCCACCGTTATTTTCGCCCCCGAACAGTGGCAGCCCGCCATCCGTACCGGCAATGCCGCTCAGCGCATCACCATTACCGATGCAACGCAACCCAACCGTTATGCCGGTATTGCGCAAACAGTGTCGGTTGTACCCGGCAAATCGTACACGCTGACGCTGTACGGACAGGTGCGCAGCACTTTCGGCGATGTGGCGAAAAGCAATTACGGCTATCGCATGCAGTATGCGGTTGATTGGCGCGGCGGCACCGATTGGCAAGCCGTTCCCGATGAGGCGTGGATGGAACTGCCGTGGGATGAGCAGTTGATTGACGGCAGCAATATGTTTTTCCTCGATTATACGACCGTGCTGGTGCCGCCATCAGATACCCTGACCCTGTTCATCCGCGCGTGGAACAAGTGGCCCGACCAACTGGAAGCGCAGTATACCCTCGATTCTCTCAGTTTGACGGGTGAATATCCGGCGACGCTCGGCGAGCCGCTGCCGGAAACGGGCGGCTCGGCTGCCCCGCCGCCGGCATCATCCGACCCGCGCGTATGGGGCGGCGCGCTATTCATTGTTGCCCTGTTGAGTGGCGCCCTGTGGCAGCAGCGACGGCGTTCGGCGGCACAGAAATAACCGCCGGTACACAGCGTTTTTCAGTGCGTGAAACAGAAAATCGTTTCACGCATTTTTTTTGCAAAATTATTTCAACCACCATACCACGGCGACACTTGCTGCCAGCACCACGCCGTATTCCGCAAAAACCCGTACCGACAGCGTGTGCTCCAGCCGCGCTTTGGCAAGCCCCAATATCACATGGAAAATTGCCAGCAGCAATAACGATGCTTGCAGCACCGACACGGGGGTATAGCCGAAAATCCACACCAATTGCCCCGCCGCCAGCGCGATAATAATGGCAAACGGCGCGTATGCCGTTGCCGGCACGCGCACCCGCAGCACCGATGCTCCCAGCATCCCCGCCAGCAGGGTCAGCAATATCACCCGCCAGCCCGCTGCCGGCGGCACGGCAAAAATCATCAGCGAAAAACCGAGCAGTAACGTGTAACTCATCCCCTGCGACCAGATTTGGGCGTACATCATAGTTTTCGCCGCCGGTGTCGGTGTCAGCGACAGTGTATTTTCAGCAGCGATGGTCAGCCACAGCAGTACCCCGGTGGTCAGTAAACCGGCTGCCCAGTGTATCGGGCTGCCCAACCGCGCCAAAATGAGCGTGCTGAAAATAACCAGCAGAGTGGGATTTACCCAAAACGGGGTGGTATAGCGGATGCGCGGCTGCAAATTGCTGTGCACCACTGCCCCCGTACCGCTGAATGCCAACCCGCCGAGCAGCATTGCCACCAGCACCCGCACCGATAGCGTAATTGTTGCCGATATACCCAGCCACGACACAACCATCGTTCGGGTGGGCAGATGGATGATGGAATAGAGTGCCAAGCCAATCAGAATGATGCTGACCACCATACTCGTCCGCTCGGCGGTGGGCACGGCGGTATTCGGTTGCGAAAGTTTCTGTTTCAGCATAATAACCTGCGGTGAATTCACGTTTCACGTTCAAGGTTCAAAGTTGCAGGGTTGCAGGGTTGCAAGGTTGCAGATTATCACGTTTCACGCAATACGCAATACGTTTCACGTTCAAGGTTCAAAGTTGCAGGGTTGCAGGGTTTCAGGGTTGCAAGGTTGCAGATTATCACGTTTCACGCAATACGCAATACGTTTTACGCATCACGTTTCACAATATTTTCCACAATGGCGAACATCAGCAGGAACGAAAATGCCAAATCCACCAAAAAGAAGGCATTGTCTACCATACCGTGCGCCAAAAACGGTATCATACTCGCCATGGCAGCCAACAGCAAACGCCGCGCCGATTCATCTGCGCCGCCGAAATATTGCCGCAGCGCGCGCCACCAAAAACGCAATTGCGCCCATATCAGCCACAAAATACCGCCCGCACCCAGCCGCACGCCGAAATTGAGTACCACATTATGCGGGTGACTCAAATTCGGTTCCGCCCATGCTGCGGGCAAAATATACCGGGTGCGATATTGGTACAAAAAATTATCCGGTCCCAAACCCGTCCACGGGTGTTCGCGCAGTATATCCCACGCCGATTGCCACAAATGCAACCGGGCATAACCGGTACTGCCCGGCTGCAAACTGAATGTACTGCGGAACCGTTCGGTGCGCGATAGCGGCACTAGCGCCGCCGCCAGCACAATCAACCCCGACCCTGCGCCGAGCCACGCGCGCCGACCGCCGGTCAGCAGGGCGATGAAAATCAGGGTTGCCGGTACCGCCAGCAGCAGCGACCCTTTCGAGAAGGTGAAATACAGTGCCGCCCCGATGGTGATGCCTGCCGCCGCGTGTCCCCATTTGCGATAGCCGCGCCCCCACACCGCCGACACAACCGCCACCGGCAGCGCGCGTTCCAAAAATAACGCCAAATTGTTCGGCGAGCCGTAAAAATAGCCCAATGCCCGCCGTACCCCTTCGGCGGTGATGGTTTGTTCCGGCTGAAAGGCATATTGAAAAAGCGCAGTCAGTGCGTGCAGCGCCGCGCCTGCCACAAACGCATCCAGCAGGGTGAAACTCAATCGGACAGATGTGCCGCCGCGGATGTGCGGCAGCAGGCGCACCGCAAAATAGAAAATCGTCCCGTCCAATATCACCGTGCGCCATTCATACAGCGCCACGCCGAAATTTTGAGCGGTGAAAGTGGTTGCCAGCCCCAGTGCAACCAGTGACAGCACCGCCCAATCACCGCCGGAAAGCCAATCGAGCCGCCACAGCCGGGTAATCGGTGCGGCGGATGCACCGGGGGGCGGCAAAAACAACCGCAGGAAAATCGCCAATGCCAGCAGGAAAAGAATGGTTTCCAGCGCGGGCAGCGTTGCGCCCGGCACGGATTTTTTCGCCAGAAAAAACGAAATGCCGAAAGTGACCACTGCCGCGCCGCTGTCCGGTCGAACCAGAAAAAGCAAACCCAGCAGCGGCAGACACAGCCACGCCACCGAGCCGGGCAGCAGCACAAAAAGGATGGCGGCGGCAAATGCCGCGCCGAAAAACACACCGGCGGGCAGCAAGCCCGCTTGCGCCGCCAACCGTTGCCAGCCGCGGAAAATCAGCGCCCACAGCGTGCGCCGGTTGCGCCACCCGATGGCTATCAGCCCCAACCCGCCCAGCGCGACGGCAAGCATGCCCAGCGAAAACCGCTGTTGCGCCCGGCGGGTATCCGCTTCGCGCCAAACGCGCCAACCGGCAAGTGCCCATTGCCCCCAGCCGCCGTCGGCGGTGATGGTGGCGGTGTGATTGCCGTCGGGCAGATAGCGCGCCAGAGTGACGGTTGCCGGTTGCCGCAGCGGGTCGGTCAGCACCACATAACTGTTGCCGCGTTCATCGCGGGGCAGAGCGTTGGCGGGGGCGCCATCCACCGTAACCCACAGATAACCGCGAAAATTGCCGCGATTGAGGCGCAAATCGAGCCGCGTGCCGTCAAACGGGATGGTCAGGGTGGCGGGTGTATCGGCGGGACGGGGGATGTCTGTCAGCGGCGGGGCATATTGCCAGCCGGGGCTGTACTGCCCGACGGGGTGGGTGGCGGGATATGCGCCCACCGTGGCGACGGTCGGCAGGGTGTGGGCGGCGGTTTCAAACGGTGGCAGCAGGGTTGGCGACAGGGCAAACCCGCGTGCCGGGTCGTCTGCCGCCAGCCCGACGGTATCCCAGCGGGTGGCGCAAATAACGCCCAGCCAGTCCCAATTTTCGCGGGCGAAGGTCAGCGCGGCGGCGGTGCGGGCACGTTGTTTTTCCGGCACATCGGTGGGGAAAGCGGGCGGTTTGCCGTGCCAATCGGCGGGCAGGGCATGCCAGCCGAAAGCGGTTGCCCACACGGGGGTATCGCGGTCGCCGTTGACAGCCATCACCCGGCGCAGCAACAGCACGCGGGCAATGTTCAGCACGGCGGGGTCGGCGGCGGATTCTTCGATGGGCAAATGAAAACCGAGCAACTCTGCGCCCAGAATATCGAAATAGGGTGCGGCGCCGGCATCGTACATTTTTTGCAGAAAATCGGGTTCCGCCAAATTTAAATTGTTCCGTTCCAGCGTGGGGGCTAAACCGGCGGTGATGATTTTTGCCTGCGGCTGCACCGCGCGGATGGGGATGGCGGCATTTTTCAGCAGCAGAGTATATGCCGCGGGGTCAATATTCTGTTCGCCCCAGTGGGCGCTCAAATTCGGTTCGTGCCAAATTTGGAAGGTGTGGATGTCATTTTGATAGCGATGCGCCAGCGTGCGGGCAAACGCGCCGAAATCGGTGACTTCCCGCGGCGGCGTTTCGGCGGGGGTATCGGGGGGACGCGCCCATGGGGGACTGGTATCGAGCACGGCGATAATTTTGAAGCCGCGCAGACGGGCGGCTTCTACCGCGCGGTCGTATTTTTCCCAGCGGAATTGTCCGCGTTCCGGTTCGATATCTGCCCAGCGGAAGGGTTGGCGCAGCCATACCAGCCCGGCGGCTTGCATCGCATCCAGTTGTGCAACCAGCGCGGCATCATCATACCGGGTTAAATCTACCGTGGTGCCGAAGGTATTTTCTGCGGCAAGCGGATTTTCGATGGGGGCGGGGGGGAAATCGGCACGGGCGCGGGTAATTTCGGCGCGGGCGGAAATTGCGAGCCAGCCGCCGCCTGCCAGTACCATCAAAAAGACAATCCACCACCATTGCCGCCGTAAACGCATCAGCGGTCTCCCAGCACCGTACCGGCGGGGATGGTCAGCGGGTCGGGGTTGGGGTTGTCGAGTGACACATCGCCCCGCGCGGTGATATTCGCCCCGAAAAAGATGTTCCCCCGCACGGTGAATCGGTGGCAGTGCCGCAGCGACGGC
>CAYPNZ010000003.1:5155-11625 GCA_964411845.1 uncultured Anaerolineaceae bacterium | reverse complement strand
CGGGTCGAGGTCTACCACCACCGGGCGATTTTGGCGGACGGGATGCAGCCGGATGCGGGCATCTTCGCCGAGCAGGTAGGCATCCGAGCGCACCGCCAGCAGGTCGTTGGTGGTTTTTACCGGTGCGAATCGCGTGCGCGGCACCCGCAGCGCGGCGGAACCGGAAAAAACCGCAATTGCCGAACCCATCGCCGTTTCAAGTTGGTATACGGGTGTCGATTCGGGGTTGCGCGGGTCAACGGTTTTGGCGTTGCGAATCATCGGCAGGGGCAAAATGCCGTCGTGTGCCGCCAGCGTTTCTTTCAGGGCGGGCAGGTTGAGCCACAAATTGTTGGTGTTAAAATAGCGGTGGCGTTCAATATTTTGGAAGGCGGGGGCATCTTCCGGCGGGCACTGCGCCGATTCGCGCAGGATGAGCTGCCCGTCGCTGCGCCGGCGCGCCAAATGTCCCCCTTTGCGGTCGGCGGGGGTGCGGTCTGCCACTTCCATCATAAACGGCAAATCGTTTTCGGCGAAATAGCCCAAAATGCGGGTATCAATCACCGCACCGAGATTATCGGCATTGGAAACGAAGGCATATTTGTAGCCTGCCGCCAGCAATTTATCGAGCATCCCGCTGCTGACCAGCGCCGGGTAAAGGTCGCCGTGCCCGGGCGGACACCATTCCAGTGCGGGATTTTCCGCCCATTCCACCGGCGAAAGGTCGGTTTGGGCAATTTTCGGCACTTTGTGCTGCACAAAATCAAGGGGCAGGTTATCTTTTTTCAATTGCGGATAGCGTGCCAGCGCCGCCAGCGAGTCGGCGCGGGTGGCAAAACTGTTCATCAGCACCAGCGGCACGCCGCTGTGTATGGCTTGGCGGGCGATGATGTCTAAAAAGGACAGCCCGTTTTTTACCGGCAACAGCGATTTCGCTTTTTGCAAGCCCATGCTTGTGCCCAGCCCGCCGTTCAGTTTGAGCAGGATGGTGTGTGCCAGCGCGCGTTCGCCCGCGGCAGAAAGGTCGGCGGGCAGGGCTTCCGCGTCGGGCAGTGATGTGACCGGTTCGATGTCGCTTTCGGGGATGAGACCGGTTTCGCCGCTGCGAAGTTGCCAATAATAATAGGTGAAGGTGCGGATAGCAATTTCCGGCAGATTTTCGGCGGTCATCCGTTGCATAAAAGGAACGGCGGTTTGAATTTCGGCGGATGCGGGTGTTGTCATTCGGTTAGGTTCTCCAACTGCCAGCGCCCCGATTCATCTCGGTGCAACGGCAAAATATCAACGATGGCGGCGCGGTCAATAGCGCCGTAAACGTGCGGAAAAAGCGTTTCGACGGGATGCGGTGTGTTTTCCGCGCCGCTGACCGGGGCGGGCGGTTCCCAGCGCACCGGCACGGTCAACCGGTCGGTATCCACCGCATAACAGAGCAGCGGTTCGCGCAAATCGGCAAAAAACGCATTTGCCACCGCCAGCAGTGTTTCGGTGTCGCCCGTGCAGTGGATGAATCCGTCGGCGGCGAAAGTGGCGGGCGTGTATGCCCGGTCGGCGGGGTGGGCGCGGTGTTCACTTTCGGGAAGCAGATGGAAGATGACCGGCATCGTTCATTCGGTGGCAAGCGCGGTATTTTCGGTTTCGATGGGGGTGATTGCCCGCAGAAAACCGATGAACATAATGACCGCACCGAGCAGTTCGCTGATATACAGTGCCCCGCTCAACCCAAAGCGGCTGAATGCGCCGCCAAATGCGGGCGACATTGCGCCGACGGCAATCAGAATGTTGCCGATGGTGCGATGCAGCAGCACCCGTTTTCGCCAGAAAAGCCATGCCGACCAAATTGCGCCGCCCACCAGTGTGACGGTTCCGTACAGGTTGAAAAACGGTGTTAAAATGCGCACGCCGGGGGTAACGATGGCATGTCCGCTCAATTCGCCGGCGGTCATCAGTGACGGGTCGAGTTGCGCGGTGAAAATTTTGAATGCCGCGTACAGCGAGCCAATCACCAGTAATGCCATCAGCCCGTTTGCCCAACGTTTTTTCGCCAGCAAATAGACTGTGCCTTGCCCCAGCCACGCCGCCACCAAAATTGCGCCGAACAGATACCCCAGTCAGTAAATGGTGTCATTCCAACCGAAGGTGCCGTAAAACCCTTCGCAAAAACCGCCGATGCCGTAAAATACCATACCGATACCCCACAGCAACAATTGCGGGCGATGGCGTTCAAAATATCGCTGAAAAACCACGGCGGCAAAAATAAAACTGACGGTACTGGAAACAAACGGAAGATACGAATTGATGAAAGTCATAAAACCTGCCTTTTTACCTGCCGGGGAAGAATCCCAGCGGTACACTGATGATAATCACTACCAGAATGATGACGGCAATTGCCATAATGGCGATGAGCCACGGGATGAGCCGCTCGTAAAGTTTGGGGTAGGTACGTTTTGGCTTCATTTTTACAATTGTGCCAGCGCGGTGGGCAGTTTCACAATCGAATCAATGGTGATGTCCGGGGTGATGTGCCGGTTGGCGGCATTGGCGGGCGATTCGGCATAGGTGACCAGCACGCTGTGCATTCCGGCATTTTGCGCGCCGAGAATATCGGCGTCGAGCCGGTCGCCTACCACCGCGATGTTTTCCAGCGCAATGCCCCACCGTTCGGCAATCAGCAGGAACGGGTCGGCTTTTGGTTTTTGCCAGCCCACGCCCGCCGAACTGAAAACCGGCGACAGGTACGGGCGAAAACCGAACCGGTTGATGAGCCGCTGGATGAGGGCGTCATCGGTGGCGTTCGAGAGCAAACCCAGTTTCAAATTTTCGCCGTACAACGTTTTCAGCGTTTCCATTGCGCCCGGCACCGGTTCGTGCCCATCCTCTTCTTGTTGAAAAAAGATGCGGGTTGCCTGCTCAACCAGCGATTCAGCGCGTTTGGGGGCATCCACCGCTCGCAAGGCTGCCAGCATCGCCTCGCGCATTTGAAACGCCGACAGCGTTTCGGCGGCGCGGCGCATACCGTCGGCGCGGGCGGAAAGAATGGCTGTCGCCAGAGCATCTTCATCAATTTTGATGCGTTTTTTGGTGCGCAGCCAATGTGCCGCATCGCGCGCGCCGCGGGCTTCCACCGCATTTTGGTCGCCATTGAAAACCAGCAGGGTGCGCCCCATATCGAAAATAACGCCTTGAATGGTGTTGAATGTGCTCAAAAAATCCTCGCTTGCCGGATGTTTTTTCTGCATTCAATTATAATGCCCATAGTGGCAAAGGCAAATTATTCCGCGGTGAGTTTCGCAAATTGTGGTTTTGGGTATAATTTGGCGAACAACAAATAGCGAATACCCGATGAACACCATTTCTCTGCAAATTATCCCAACCAAATATTGGTTTGCGCTGACCGGCGGCTGGGCGGTTATTGCCGCCGCGCTGGCAACCCGCGCCGCAACTGCCGACCGGCTGGTGTGGCTGGCACTGCTGTGGCTGCTGGTAGACCCGTTGCTGGGTACGGTGTGGCAGTTGCTGGTAGCCCGAAATTTGCGCCGTATTTTGCAATTGGGTGAGGCGGCAACGGTTTCGCCGGTGTTGCCGTACACCACCCGAAATTCGGCGGCACACCGGTTTGGCGTTTGGCGCAGTAAATTGTGCACCCTCGCCGACGGGGTGTGGCAGCCGCTGCTGGTTTCGGGAGCGTTGGCGCTGGCGGTGGCAGTGTGGCTCGGTTGGGCGGCATTGCTGTTGGCGGTGGTTACGCTGATGACCGCGTGGGCGTTCAGTTTGAATAACCGCGCGGATGTGTTGCGGCACGGTTGGCTGTCGCTGGTACATTTTTTCCTGCCGTTTGCGGTTGCGGCAAATCTCATCGAAGCGTGGCGCTGGGAAGTGGCACTGCCGGGCGCAAGTTACGCCATCGTTTATTTTGGGCTGCTCCGTTTGCGAGAAAATCCTGCGCAGGCGGAAATTTGGGTAATTTTGGGGCAGGCAGTTGCCGCCGTGGTAATGTTTGCCGCGGTGCAGCCGTTGGCGGGCGGTGTTTCGGCGCTGGCAGTGGTTGTCGGGCTGTTGGCGCGTCCCTTTTCCGCCGAACGTGCCCGCGCTCTCCATGCAATAGCGCTGATTGGTTTGCTGGCGGCGGCATTTGCGCTGGGCGGTGGCGGATGATATGGTGGGCAATTGCCATCGCGCTGGTGGTGGCTGCCGGTTTGTGGTATTGGCAAATCATCATTGCCGAAGGAGCATATTTGGGGCAGTGGCTGGTTACACTGTTGTACGACCGTTATGCCCACAAATATAACCGCATCAAAGCGTTCAATCCCCAAGAGGAATATCACTTTTTGGGATTGCCGTTGTGGCACACGCTGGGCACGGATTTTGACGGCGTCATTTTGGATGTGGCGACGGGCACGGGACGGCTGCCGCTGGCGATGACCGCCCTGCCGCATTTTCGGGGGCAGGTGGTGGGCGCCGACCATTCGCGGCGAATGCTGGCGCAAGCGCGCCGAACGTTGCCCCAAACCCCGCTGCTGGTTGCCGATGCGCTGCACCTGCCGTTTGCCGCCGCTTCGGTGGGGGCGGTGACCTGTTTGGAAGCGTTGGAATTTTTCCCCGACCCGGCTGCCGGTTTGCGCGAAATGGCGCGGGTGCTCGCCCCGAACGGTACGCTGCTGACCACCCACCGCATCGGCTGGGAAACAAAATTTATGCCCGGCAAAACCTTCTCTGCAAAAGTCCTGACGCAAATTTTAACCGAATTCGGGTTTGAAAATATTGCCATCACCCCGTGGTTGGATATTTACAATCAGGTGTGGGCAACCAAAAAATAACGTCTCTATATTACACGGAGATACACAAAGATGCACGGAGAAAAAGTGGATGTTCAAAAAATCTCTGTGGTTTCCGTGAAATCTCGATGCTTCTCGGTGTTTCGGTCAGCGTTCCGGGTTGTCATTTTTCCCCCGAGTATGATACAATTTACGCATCACAATGGCAGATAAATTTTATGCTTGACAGATTTTTCGGAAAACCATCCAACCATACCCCAACCCCTGCGCCCAATCTTCCCCCCCCTGCCGACCGGCTGCCGGCGTTGTCGCCGCTGCCCACCGACGCCCATCCTTCGCACACCAAATTGCTGGGACACTATCAGCCGGGCAGTCGTATTGGCGGGCGATATGAGGTTGTGCGCGCGCTGGAAGGCGGCATGGGGTTGGTATATTTGTGCATTGACCATGAAGATGGCGCATCGCCGGTTGCGCTGAAAACCTTCAAACCGAAATTCCTTTCCGACCGCAGCACCCGCGACCGTTTTTTACGGGAAGGAACCATTTGGGTGGCGTTGGGCGCACATCCGAACATTGTGCACGCGCATCGGGTAGAGCGGCGGCGCAACGGGTTAGAGGTATATTTGGTGCTGGAATGGGTGGCGGCGCTGTCGGAGGAGCTGGAAGATGCGTCGCTGCGGGCAATTCTGCACAAACGAAACCGGCTGCCGGTGGCACAGGCGTTGACATTTGCGCTGCACATTGCGCGCGGCATGCGGCATGCCACAACTCAAATTCCGGGGTTGGTACATCGAGATTTAAAACCGGAAAACGTGCTGGTGGGACGCGACGGCAACGCCCGCGTCACCGATTTCGGATTGGCATCGGTGCTGGTGGCAATTCACGATGTGCAATCGGAATCGAGTGCGCACGTTCGCGCCGGTGACGGCGGTGTCGGCACACCGCTGTATATGGCGCCCGAACAATGGAAACGCAATGCACGGGTGGATGTGCGGGCGGATATTTATGCGTTCGGCTGTATTTTGTATGAAATGCTCACCGGGCAACTGGCGGTTTCCGGGAAAAATGCCACCGAACTATCGCGGGCGCATCAATTGGGGTGGGTCAACCCGTTACCGAAAACAATCCCCCCCGAAGTGCGAACGCTGGTGCGAGGCTGTATGGCAACCGCACCGGAAAAACGGTTTCAATCGTGGCAGGATGTTGAAAAGGGCGTTTCGCTGGTTATGCGTCACACTACCGGCGTGTTGCCGCCCGTGGCAGCCCCCGGTGGCGATGCGTTGAATGCGCGCCGCGAAAGTGTGGCAATGGGGTGGTCGTACAATGCCGTGGGGTTATCGTACCGCGATATTGGCAATCACGATTTGGCGGCAGGTTATTTTGAGCGGGTGGTGTGGGTTGGACAGCAGGAAAATGATGTTGCCCTGTTGAGTGTGGGTTTGCACAATTTGGGTGATGCCTATCGGGCGTTGGGCGATTTGGACGGGGCGATAAAATATCACCGGCAACACGCGGAACTCACCAAAAAAATGGGCGACATTCCCCGTGAATGCGATGCGTTCGGCAGTTTGGGTAACGATTATATGCGCCGGCGAAACTATCGGCAGGCGATGGCGCAGTTTGAAATTCAGCGGTCGCTGGTGAAAAATATTAACGACCCCCAACGCGAATGCACCGCCCTCAGCAATGTCGGCGATGCACATTTGGCGCTCAACCAAT
>CAYPNZ010000003.1:0-5145 GCA_964411845.1 uncultured Anaerolineaceae bacterium | reverse complement strand
GCACTGGACGTTTACAAACAAGCATTGGCGCTGGCACGGAAAATTGAAAACCGTCTCATCGAAGGGCGCATTCTGGGTAATATCGGACGCATTCACGTTGAGCAGTCGCAGTTCGATATAGCCGAACCGTATTTGGAAAAAGCGCTGTCCATCGCCAGAGAAGTCGGCGACCGCACCGGCGAAGGCATGGTCATGGGTTATTTGGGGCAAATGTACCTGCTGCAGCAAAATTTGTCGCGGGCGTTGTGGTATTTGGTTAACCAGTTGGCGATTACTCAAGAAACCCGCGACCGCGTTGCCGAAATGGAAGTGCTGACCACGCTTGGCGATGTGTATGTGCGGTTGAAAAGTTTTGAGCAGGCAATCGAGTCATACCTGTCCGCGTTAACCATCGCTCGGGCACAAGAAAATCAGCCGTTGGTAGTGTATCTGCTGGGACAATTGGGGTTCAGCCATTTCAAAAACGGCGAATCGTCTCCGGCAGTGGGATATTATGAAGAAGGTTTGGCGCTGGCGCAATCGCTGGATTTGAAAATGGACGCGGCAAAATTGGCGCGCGGGGTGGCGCAAGTTTATTACAGCATGCAAGATTATTGGCGCACCCGAGAGCGATACGAATTGGCGCTGTCGCTGGCAAAAGAAGTGAATGAACTCGGTTTTTGGGCGCAATCCAGCCGCGAATTTGCCGTACTGCTGGCGCGGCAGGATAATCGAGACCGAGCCGTTTTTTACGCCCAAGAAGCCATCCGCATTTTTGAAAGCATCGGCGATACGGCAAATGTAAAACTTGCCAAAGATACGCTGAGCCGCATCAAAAACTGGTGGAGGAAATTATAGCGATGGAACACACGCCGGTTATGAGTTTGGTGTGGCAAATTGCCGCCATCGAAGCCGCCGACAGCCATTTTGAATCTATCGAACCGGAACACTTTTTTGTGGCGTTGTGCAAGTTAGAGGGATTTGCCAACATTACCCGCTTGCGCAGTTTAGGCGTGCCGGAATCGCAAGTTTCTATGGTAGAAGCCGAAATTGACCTGCTGATGGGGCTTTTTCAGCGGTACGGGGTGAACACCACCACCTTTCGCCACGAATTGCGCCGCACCATCGGTGACGGCGGTTTTCGCCCCCCCGCCGATGCGGAAAACATTGTGCTCCATCGTTCCGACGACAGCCGCAAAGCGTTTAACATTGCGCTGAAAGTGGCACAAAAACGCAGCGCCGACCAACTGGCAATCTTCCATCTGCTGGCGGGGTTGCTCGCCGTGCAGAATAGCACGCTGGTGCAATGGTTGCAATCGCGCGGGGTAAACACGGTGGGCTTGCGCCAATCTGCCGAAACGACCGTATTTGTCGCCGGGCAAGTTCAACCGCCGCCGGCACACACGCCGCAAACAACCGCCACCCCACCGACCGCGCCGCTGGCAACCGCCGCCCTTACCGACGATTTACAGCAATATAGTTTGGATTTGACGGAACACGCTCGTCAACTCGGTGCGCCGCCGGGGGTCATGCCGGAAAAAGCATTGCAGGCAGTGGTAGAAATTTTGCATCGGAATGTAAAAAATAACCCGCTGATACTGACCGAAACAACCCATTTGGCGCGGCAATTGGTGTATCATCTGGCATGGCATTTTGCCCACAACCCGGAATATGCCGCATGGAAATCGCATCGCATCATTCAGGCGGATTTGATAGCCCTTTCGGATAAAATTACATATCAGGGTGAATTTGCCGACCGGTTTCAACAATTGTTGAAAGATACCGCCGCAGAATCGGATACGATTCTGTTTATTGATAATATAGAAGTTATTATCGGGTCGGGGACGATTCATGTGGATATGGACGAAGCCATCGAAACGCTGGTAAATGTGCTGGCAACCGGTGCGGTACAGTGCATCGGCGCGACTGCGCCCGAAGAATACCGGCGCTATATTCGCCACAACGATACTTTGGCACGGTTGTTCACCCCGCACGCTATCAAATCGAACATTCCCGTTGCCAATATTCCCGAACCGACAGCATTCGGACAGCCAATTTCCCCGGGGAAAAAATCGCCCGCCCCACCGAAACAAGCTGCCAAACCGGCAATGGTTTTCGACAAAAAACCGGCATCGCGCGGCACACCGCTGGTTGACCATTTGATGCAGGGTTTGCAATCGCACGCCAAACGGTTTGGGGTAGCGGTAGAACTTTCGGCGGGTGCGCGCGCGGCACTGGCACAACTGGCGGCACAGGGTAATGCCAGCAGCACACTGCGAGAAACTTTTGAAACGCAAGTTGAAAACGTGTTGGGGGGTATGCTTTTGCGCGGCGAAGTGGATTACGGGCAAACGGTGCGGGTGGAAGAAACGCGCGGCGGGTTTACGGTGCGGCGGTCGGGGTAGCGGGCGGCGATTTTTTTATGCTTGCGTTTGATGCACCAAACGTTCTGCCAGTGCGCGTTCTTCTGCTGCCGATGAAATTTCGCCGTCCAGCCGGGCATCGCGCAGGGCGTTTAAAATTTGCCCCAGCCGCGGCGACGGCTTCAATCCGAATTCACGCATCAAATCTTCGCCGTTCAGCGCCGGATGCACATATTGCAGGCGCGCGGCAAACGCTGCCAGCCGCTGTTGTTCTGCCGGACTGTCTGCTGCCACCCAGCACACCAGCAACGCATCATTTCCAAAAGGTTTCAACAACCGATAAATATCGCTCGGCTTTTGGGCTTTTTCCAATTGCGGCAGGATGGCTTTCAGTGCTTGAATTTGCCGCAGCGGTTTTTGTAAACTGTTGCGAATCCGCAGCCGTTCAATCAACCCTTCAACCATATCGGCGGGATGGGGAAAGGTGAGCAGCCCCAAATAATGCACCGTGCCCGGCGACACATCCGCCCACGGCGAATCGGCGCGCTCGGTGCGCAGCCGTCGGCACAGCGCGGGGTACAGCGTTTCCGGTTTCAGCGCGGGATGGATGGCATCCAGCACACCGAGTTCATCCAGCCGGGTGATGGCTTTTTCCGGTTCGGCTTCTGCGAAAATGTATGCCAGTTCGGTAAAAATGCGGTCGGCACTGACACGGCGCAGCAGGTCGCGGGCGTTCAGCAGATGCGCCAGCGTGCGTTTGCCCAAATGGAAATTGAGCCGCTGTTCCAGCCGGATGGCGCGCAGAATGCGGGTGGGGTCTTCCACAAAACTGAGGCTGTGCAGCACGCGGATGTGTTCGCGCTGCAAATCTCGGTAGCCGCCGAAAAAGTCGAGCAGGTCGCCGAAGCCGTCGGGGTCAAGCCGAATTGCCAGCGTGTTGATGGTAAAATCGCGGCGGTGCAAATCTTGTTTGATGGATGATTGTTCCACTTCCGGCAGGGCGGTGGGGTGGCGGTAAAACTCGGTGCGCGCCGTCACAAAATCGAGCCGCTCGATGCCGGGCACGTTTCCTTCCGTAATCCAATTTGCCGTGCCGAAGCGTTTATGGCTGCGCACCCGTCCGCCGAATCGGTTGCGCATTGCGTGCGCCAAAGCGATGGCATCCCCTTCCACTACCAAATCAATATCACCGCGCGGGCGGTTGAGCAGCAGGTCGCGCACAAAGCCGCCCACCACATACAGCGAGGCATCCAGTTTTGCCGCTTCTTGCCCGGCGGTTTTCAGTAGTGCCAGCAATTCCGGCGACAGCACCTGCGCCAGCCGGCTCGCCAAATTCAGGCGGGCGGGGGCTTCGGTGGCATTTTTGCTGAACAGGTTGATGAGGTCGGTGCGGGTGACCACCCCGATGAGTTTTCCGTTTTCTACCACCGGCACTTGCCCGATTTGTTCGCGGAGCATTAAATTTTGCAGGTGTTCCACCGTGTCATCGGGCGAAACGGAAATTTCGCCGGCGTGCATATATTGGCTCACCGGCGCGCCGCCCAGTCGGTGATGCATGGCGCGGTCAACATCTCGGCGGGTGAGCACGCCCACAATTTTATCGCCGTCTGCCACGGGATACCCTTCGTGCCCGTACCGGCGCATCATTTCCGCGGCGTGGGCGATGGTATCGCCGGGGGACAGGGTTCGCACGCGGAAAGACATAATTTGGCGCACGGTGGCGGCGGGTTGCACGTATTTTTTCAGCCGTTCCAGCAGTTGGCGGCGAATGACGCTCAGGTCTGCGCCGCTGATGTGTGCCGCTGCGGCGCGGGGGTGTCCGCCGCCGCCAAACGTTTCGGCAATTGCGCCCACATTGATGGCATCGGTGGTAGCGCGGGCGATGAGTTGCACGTATTTGTTTTGCCCGTCATCGAATCCCACCAGCAGGAAGAGGCATTCCGGGTTGTATAAATCGCGCAGTTGGTGCGCCAAACTGCTGATTTCGGTGACATGCTCGGCGGACTGCACTGCACTGACCATGACCTGCCGTCCGTTGATGGCGTGGGTTTCCATTTTGCCGATGATGGCATTGTACAGCCGGGTTTGAGCGGGGGTGAGCGGGTGGTGCAGAAAATCGCGCAGCACATCAAGTTGCGCGCCCTGTTCCAGCAGCCACGCGGCGGCGCGGGCATCGGTGGGGGTGGTGTTGTGGTATGTCAGCGAGCCGGTATCTTCATAGATGCCCAGCAACAGCAGGGTGGCTTCGATGGGGGTGATTTTCAAATTGGCGCGGGCAATTTCGCCGACCAGAAAGGTGGCGGTAGCGCCGGTGGAAACCAGGGTGGCTTCCGCTGCGGGGGGAAGGTTGTCGCCGGGGGCGTGATGGTCAATGACGCGCAGGCGGGTGGCGGTATTTCGCCCGCGAATTTGGGGGATGTACTGCGAATCTACCACCGTAATTTGCGAAACCCGCCCCGGCGGTTTGTGCCGAAATTCCACAAAATTGAATTCATCCCAATAGAGCGTCAGAAAATCGCGCACGTTTTGATTCACGTCGCGCGGAACCAGCGGAATCGCATCGGGATATAATTTTGCCGCGCCGAGCAACGATGCCACGGCATCAAAATCGGCGCGTTCGTGGGTTAAAATTAGGTGCATGGTATGGTTTTAGGGTTTCAGGTTCAAGGTTCAAAGTTCACGCCTCACGCAATACGTTTTACGTTTCACGCAATGTGTTTCAGGTTCAAGGTTCAAGGTTGCAGGGTTACAAGATTCACGCATCACGTTTTACGTTTTACGCAATACGCTTTACGCCTCACGA
>CAYPNZ010000002.1:0-20775 GCA_964411845.1 uncultured Anaerolineaceae bacterium | reverse complement strand
TTTGGAAATTTCACCTCCGGAAGTTACTTTTGGGCATTGGCAGCAACAAATTATTGGGACATTATTCCCGGTGATAGTTTACAAAAAACTTTAACTTGTTACCAATGGCGTTAGGGCAAGTTGGCATGCCAACAGGTTTCATAATGACCATCTGCACCGGCACAAAATCTTTACGCAATCTTTACGCCGGCGTTGGGTTTCCGTATAGTTTGCGTGGAGTTATGTTAGCCCAAACATGGTATTATGATATTGCCTAAAGAAAGGCAATCTCCTTTTCTCCTCCTTTTGAGGGACCCTCGTGAAGGGCACACGGGGGTCTCGTTGGTTTTAAAGTCAAATACCCGCATTCTTGCTCCCCGATAAAGGCTATACTATACTAACAGCGATTGAATGGCGGCTCATCGGGCAATTGATGCTCGGTGGCGTTTATCCCCCGGAGTATGCTATTGACCAAAACACGCCTTATTACCGCTTTACTGCTGTTACCGGTTGTTGCAATTTTTGTGCAACCGGGCGGCTATATATTTTTGGCGGGCACACTATTTATTGCCGTTACGGCGACATGGGAATTTGTGCGGATGATGAGACTGCGCGGACATCATCCCAGCCTGCCGGTTGCGCTGGTGGTATTGGCGGCAGGTGTCATGAGCCTGCCACTGCAAACCGCGGGGTATTTGCTGCCGGCAATGGCAAGCATTTTTATGCTGTCGCTGATATGGCAGTTATTTCAAAAAAACAGCGACGCACCGGTGGTAGATTGGGCGCTGACGCTCGCCGGCGCGGGGTACATCGGCGTGGGGATGGGACACCTGTGGGGATTGCGGCTTCTGCCGGACGGTGCCGCCTGGGTATGGATGGCACTTTTTGCCACTTGGGGCGCCGATACCTTCGCCTATTTTGTGGGACGAGCGTTCGGCAAGCACAAATTTTTCCCGCGCATCAGCCCCAAAAAAACGTGGGAAGGAGTTTTCGGCGGCATGCTCGGCGGTATTGTGGGGGGCGTGCTGGTCAGTATTTTCTCGGTGATACCGCTATCGCAGGGTATCATCGTCGGCATTATGGTGGCATTTTTCGACCCGTTCGGCGATTTATCCATATCCATGATGAAACGGTATGCCGGGGTAAAAGATTCATCGCACCTTTTTCCGGGGCACGGCGGTATGCTCGACCGCACCGACAGTATTTTCTTCGCGGTGATATTGGTTTTCTATTACGCAACATGGATTTTCCCCCTTTTCCAATAACACGGTGAACGGTTATGGCATTGCTTTCGGGCACAAACTTGGGCATGCGTTACGGTCCCTTCGATATATTTGAAAAAATAAATATCGCCATTCACCACGGTGAACGCGCCGCCATCGTTGGTCCCAACGGGCAGGGCAAAACCACCTTGCTGCGCATTTTGGCGGGCGAAGAAACGCCCACCGCCGGCGATGTTTTTCGTGCCAAAGGGTTGAAAATCGGTTATTTGCGGCAAGAAGTTTTACAACCGCTCGCCGCCAAAACGTTGTGGGATTTGGCGCTGGATGCCTTTGCGGATGTCATCGCCAAAGCGGAAGAATTGCAGGCGTTGGAAAAAATGCTGGCAAATGACGATACGCTGCTGGAAAAATACGGGCATCTGCAAACGGAATTTGAATTGCTGGGCGGCTATCAATATCAGCAAACGATAAAAACCGTGCTGACCGGACTCGGATTTTCCACCGAACAATACCGGCAGCCGTTGACGCAATTCAGTGGCGGGCAACAAACGCGCGCCCGGCTGGCGGGATTGCTGTTGCAGCGACCGGCACTGCTTTTGCTCGATGAGCCGACCAACCATCTCGATTTGGCGGCAATCGAATGGTTGGAATCGTATTTGGCGGCATGGCGCGGAGCGGTGCTCATCGTTTCGCACGACAGATATTTTCTGGATGCGGTGGTCAATCGCGTGTTTGAATTGTCTTTTTCGCGGCTGGAAAAATATCGCGGCAATTATTCGGCTTATGTGCGCCAGCGCGCCGAGCGGATGGCGCATCACGAAAAAGAATATCTTGCCCAGCAAAAATTCATCGCCAAAGAAGAAGAATTTATCCGCCGAAATTTAGCCGGACAGCGCACCAAAGAAGCGCAGGGACGGCGCAAGCGGTTGGAACGCCTGAAAAGAGACCATTTGATAGTGCGCCTTCGCCGCGAAAAACGCATTCACATGGCGCTGCAAACGGCGGTGCGGTCGGGCGATTTGGTGCTGGCAACCCACAATTTGGCGGTGGGCTACCCCGACGGCGAAATTTTACTCACCGTGCCCGATGTGGAGATACGGCGCGGGCAGCGGGTGGCACTGCTGGGCGACAACGGTTCGGGGAAAACATCGCTGCTGCGCACCATCCTGCGCGAAATTCCCCCCAAACGGGGTAAAATTCGGCGCGGCGCAGCGGTGGAAATTGCCTACTTCCCGCAAATTCACACCGATTTACACCCGGAGAATTCGGTACTTGACGAATTGCATCGCGCCAACGATAATATGACTATCGCCGAAGCGCGAAATCATCTGGCTCGATTTCTGTTTTTTGAAGATGACGTGCTGAAAAATGTGGGCGATTTGTCCGGCGGCGAACGCAGCCGGTTGGCGCTGGCAAAATTTGTGCTTTCCGGGGCAAACTTTCTGATTTTGGATGAACCGACCAACCATCTCGATATTCCCGCGCAGGAAATGCTGGAAGCCGTATTGAGTCGGTTTAACGGCACAATTTTGCTGGTTTCGCATGACCGCTATTTCATTGATGCGCTGGCAACGCACGTGTGGCACATTAACGCCGGCAAACTCTATCCGTTCAAAGGCAACTATCGGCAGTACCGGCAATTTTTGCTGGAAAATGCCGCGCCGAACACAGAAAATCCACAAGCGGCATCTTCGGCAAAAAAGCGGCATCTGGAAACCAAAGCCGAAAAACGGGCACGAGAAAAACGTCAACGGCTATTATCGGCGCTGGAAGCGGACATCGAAAAGGCGCAAGAGCGGGTTTCGCGGCTGGAAAACGAAATGGCGCAAGCCGGCGCGGCGCAGCAAATTGCCCGCTTGCAGCAATTGGCGGTAGAATATCAGCATGCGGAAGAAGAATTGGCAAATTTGCTGGAACAGTGGGTTTCGTTGGAAGCGGAGGCATAATTGAAATCTGGAAAATATATCATCGGTTTAACGGGGAATATCGCCACCGGAAAAAGTATTGTGCGGCGAATGTTGCAGGAACTGGGCGCCAGCACCATTGATGCCGACGGGCTGGTGCATGCGTTACAGCGTCCCGGCACGCGGGTTTATCGTGAAATTGTGGAATTGTTCGGCTCGTTCATCCTCAACCCCGATGCCACCATCAACCGCAAACGACTGGGTGGCATTGCCTTTTGCCTGCCGGAAGCGATGCAGGCACTGGAAGAAATTACCCATCCCGCGGTGCGGAAACAGATTTTATATGCCGTTAAAAAAGCCCCCACCCCGATTGTGGTGGTCGAAGCCATCAAATTGCTGGAAGGCGAACTGAAAACATATTGCGATGAAATTTGGGTGGTTACCGCCCCGGAAGATGTGCAGGTGTTGCGGTTGATGACTCGCCGCAAAATGAGCAGCGAAGAAGCGATGCAGCGGGTTCGGGCACAAACCCCGCAGGCGGAAAAAGCCGCCCAAGCCGATGTGGTGATTGACAACGGCGGCGATTTGGTGCGCACTTGGAATGAAGTGGTGCGTCATTACAATAAAATCCCGCTGGTTGCCGACCTGCGCCGCAAAAAAGCCGCGCAACCGGCGGCGGAAGATGGGGGGAAAATTGTCATTCGGCGAGCAAAACGGGACGATTTGGCGCCGATGGCAACCCTTTTGCGGCAACAATCGGCGCGAACGCTCGATTTTTCCGAGGCGCAAATGATGGAACGCTTCTTTTCCAAAGGCTATTTTTTGGCGGAACAGAACGGGCAATTGCTGGGTATCATCGGTTGGCGCGCCGAAAATTTGGTTGCCGGCATTGACGACTTTTTCGTGCGCGACGCCGACAAATGGGATGCCGTCGGCAATCCGCTGCTCGACGCGGTAGAGCAGGCGGCAAAAGAACTTTCATGCGAAGTCGGCTTGCTTTTCATCCACCGTCAAGCCGCTGCCGCCGCGAAAAAACTATTGCAAAAGCGGGGGTATCAACCGCAGGCACGGGCAAAATTGATAAAAATTTGGCGTGAAGCCGCCGAAGACTGGCAGGAAGAGAATACCGGACTGTTGCTGAAACAATATCGCAAACAACCCATCAACGTGCCGTTATAGCGGCAAATGGAGATAACATCACATGGAAAGCATAAAAAAATTTGCAACCAACCACCCGCAACTGGCAATGTGGATTGTGCTGGCAATTGGTATGGTTGCTATTTTGGTGTGGTCGGCAAAAGATGTGGGATTCACCGGCTCGCAGTGGGCGGCGGTTATAGTGACCACCATTTTGCTGGCGGGCGCATCGGTGTGGATTATCGGTTGGGGAGATGATGACGAGCCCGAAGAATAGCGGTGGTGCGGCTATTCGGTGGTTCCACACAACGGTGTTTTACCGTCGGTGGCGAAAATTACGGGCATTGCCGCATTTTTCGGGCGCATCAGCAACCGATGGGTGTGCCCGTTTTTTAACGTCGGTGGCAACCGGTCGGTAAGGCTGCCCCAGCGAATAACGGGCGTGTAGCGCACCGGCGGCAGCCCGGCGGCGGTTGTCAAATCCACATTCACCCGAAAAAGATTTTTTACGGACGTGGCTTCCACCGATACAACGCAGCGAATATCCGCCGGTGAAACCGCCGGCGGGTCGGGCTGAAAAAGAACGGCATTTGGCGGGGGAGAAATACGTGCCAGCGCGGCTAAATTGTGCCGCCGGAGAAAATACGTTTCGCCGATGGGTTCCTGTTTCACCGGAAACGGAGCGGCGGCATCCCAGATAAAACGCGCACTTTGAAAATCTTGCACCAATTTACCGGCATGCTGATACGGCTGGCTGATGGGGCGTCCAAATTGCACCGAACCGCCGTGGTCGGCATAAAAAGCGGCAAAATTGCCCGTTACCGAATACGGCGGCGGCGTAGTGCGATTCAGCAGTTCGCCCAGCCAGCCGACGGTGACCCGGTATGCCGCTTCATTTTCCGGGTGATATTCCAGCCGCCCGAATTGAAAATATTGCACCCGCCAGCCATCCACCGTCATCGCCTCGGTGATGGGGTAACCCAGCAAATCCAATTCACCGGAACGCTGCAAAAATGCGGAAAATGGTGGCTGAACCGAATGTCCTGTTTCGGGAAAGAATAAAATTTCTTCCGGTTCGGGCATCGGCGGGGGTGGGGATGCGGCAGTGCAAGCAGATAATATCAACAGAAAACCCAAAACCCAATAGCGCAACATAGCGGCAGTTTAATAGAAAATTGAAATTACGCAACCAAATGGAGCATTTTCAAAATGGCAATCGCCATCCGGCGCAAAACGTTTGAAAACGGATTGCGTCCGCTAAAACCGAGTAAAGATTTACCGGGAATAGCGGATTTAATTGAAGAAGCCTTTTCCGATGAGTTAGACCGTCGCGGGCGGAAAGCCTTACAGGAAATGCGCTGGATGGGACGCTGGGGCAAAGTGCTTTTTTTGATGGATTATATGAGCCCCGATGTGAACACGTATTTGAACGGGTTCGTTTGGGAAGAAAACGGCAGAATTGTGGGCAATGCCACCGTGAACCGCAATTCGCACGACGGGCGACGGTGGTTCATCAGCAATGTTGCCGTGGCGAAAGATTTTCGCGGGCGGGGCATTGCCCGCGCGTTGATGGATGCCTCGCTGGAATTTGTGCGCGAAATGCGCGGGCACGTGGTTTCATTGCAGGTTCGGCAGGGGAATGAACCGGCAATCCGTCTTTACCGCTCAATGGGGTTTAAAGAAACGGGGGCGGTCACCGAGTTTTACATGCCGCGTCCCGTTAATTTGCCCGTTGCGCCGCTGCCGGCGGGGGTGCGCTTGCGCCGGCACCGGCTGGATGCGGAAGATGCCCGGCGCGCCTTTGCGCTGGCACAAATGGTCATTCCTGCCGGCTTGCAGCGGGAAACACCGGTGAAATATCGCCGGTTTCGGTTGGAGAGCAGCGATGTGGCGGTCGGCAATCTGTTTCGGCGGTTGTTTGGTTTCGGCACGCGGCAGTATTGGCTCGCCGAAACGACAACTCGGGGCGTGATTGCCGTGCTGAATATCGAACCGGGCATTTGGCGCAGCGAGCACTCGATGGGATTTTTGGTGCATCCCCATTGGCAAGGGCATTTGGAAGCGGTGTTGGTCAGCCGCGCGCTGGCACATTTGGCAAAATTTCCCGCCCGCCCGATTTTCTTTCAACATCCCGAAGCCCTGACGCACGACGTGGCGGCACTGCTTGAGGCGGGGTTCAAAAAACGGCGAGTGCTGTTATGGATGCGGGTGGAATTGTAAGCAAAAAAACGAATTGTATCTCGTTTAACTTTATGTTAGAATGCGAATGACTGAGATTGCTTGGTCATTTTTTCGTATAGATGGGGTGATATGCTTGATTTAGGTATCGTTATTGTCAATTACAACACCTCGGCATTATTGCGTGCCTGCCTGCAATCAATTCGAGACAGTGAACATTCGTACACGGTAAAAACGTGTGTGGTAGACAACGCTTCTGCCGATGATAGCGTGGCGATGGTGCGGCAAGAATTTCCGGAAGTGGAGATTATTGCCAATGCGGAAAATGCCGGTTTTGCCCGCGCCAACAATTTGGGATTGCGCTATTTCGGCTTCGGTGGGGGAACGGATGTTCCCCGCTATGCGCTGTTGCTCAACCCCGATACCGAATTATCGCCGGACGCGCTGGCAACGATGATAGCATTTATGGACAACACGCCCGCCGCCGGCGCGGCGGGTCCGAAATTGTTGCTGCCCGACGGCTCGCTTGATTTGGCGTGCCGGCGGAGTTTCCCCACACCGGAAATTAGTTTTTTCCGTATGGTTGGGTTATCCAAATTTTTTCCCAAAAGTAAGCGATTCGGGCGATATAACCTGACTTTTTTGGATGAAAACGAGCTGGCGGAGGTTGACTCGGTGGTGGGGGCGTTTATGCTGGTTCGCGCCGAAGCCATCGCGCAGGCGGGGTTGATGGATGAAACCTACTTTATGTACGGCGAAGATTTGGATTGGGCGTTCAGTATCAAACAACATGGCTGGAAAATCTACTATAACCCGGCGGCAACTGTGTTGCATGTCAAACGCGCTTCAAGCCGGCACAGCGGCAAAGCCCAAATAGAATTTTATCGCGCCATGCAAATTTTTTACGATAAACATTATGCGGCAACCACGCCCAAATGGCTGCATTATTTGGTTATTGCCGGCATACAACTAAAATGGAAAATGGCACAATGGCAGGTGAGTCGCAAGAAAAAAGCATTGCGACCGGCATAAATTGTCTGCGTGCGGAGTATTAAAAGTATGAATCTATTGAAGCAAAGAGCGGATATATTTTTTTCCGTGACATTGGTTGCATTGGATGCCACATTGACGGGTGTGGCATTCTATGTGGCATATTTATTGCGATTGCAATCGGAGTATCAAAATATTTCCCCGACATTTACCACCTATTGGGGCATGATGCTCATTCAGATAGTCAGCATTTTGATGACGTTTTTCTTTTACCGGCTATATCATCGCCACCGAGTGTTATCGCATATTGACGAATTTTATTTGGTTTTCGGCGCAACATCGGTGGGGGCGATTGTTTCTATCGCTTTGATTTCATTCATTTACAAAAACGCGCTGGATTACCCGCGATTGATGATGGTGTATGCGTGGCTGCTCACCATCATTTTTGTGTCAATGGGCAGAATTGCGCATGCTCGCATTCGCTGGTGGCTGCAAGCGCGAGGGTGGGGGCAGCAAACGCTGCTCATCATCGGCACGGGAGATGTAGCGCGGGCGATGCTGCACCGCATTCGGCAGTCGCCCGGGTTGGGATATCGCGTTGCCGGGTTTATCAGTAACGACAAAAGGGGGATTGCCTCCATTTTGGGCGTGCCGGTTTTGGGGGGTGTGAAAGATATTTCAAAAATCATCGAGGAATATCATGTTGATGAAGTTATTATTGCTGTTCCCGAGGCAACCCATCAAGAAATCCTTTCAATAATCGCCAATTGTGAACGCGAGCGGGTCGCCATTAAAGTTTTTCCCGATGTTTTTCAAATTATGGCAACCGAGGTTTCTATTGACGACCTGAACGGTATGCCCTTACTTTCGGTGCGAGATGTGGCGTTGCGCGGCTGGCGATTGTCCATCAAACGGGGTATGGACATCATCGTCAGTGCGGCGGTATTGATTTTCATTTCCCCGCTGATGCTGCTGATTGCGCTGCTCATCAAACTTGATTCGCCCGGAGCGGTCTTTTACATTCAGGAAAGGATGGGGCTGGACGGCAAGCCCTTCCAAATGATAAAATTTCGTTCGATGCGGGTTGACGCGGAAGCCGGTAAAGAAGCCGGTTGGACAACACCCAACGACAACCGGCGAACGCGGCTGGGGACATTCATCCGCCGTTTTTCTATTGACGAGTTGCCGCAATTCATCAACGTTTTGCTGGGTGACATGAGTTTGGTAGGACCGCGACCGGAGCGACCGGTGTTTGTCAACCAATTCAAACAGAGCATCCCGCGGTATATGGAACGCCATCGAGAGAAAGCCGGCTTGACCGGCTGGGCGCAAATCAACGGCTTGCGCGGTGACACATCTATTGTGGAGCGCACAAAGTACGATTTATGGTACATTGAAAACTGGTCGCTACTGTTGGATTTGAAAATTATTCTGCGCACCGCCATAAAAGTATTTTTTGACAAAAGTGCATATTAAAATGTTTCACGTGAAACAAATAGAGGTTGATTGTGGTTGATATTTGCGATTATGAAGGCAGTCGCTACCGCCAAGAGTTTTGGGAAACCGGCACTCGGGCATACGAAGATTTGGCGGAACGCATTGCCGTGCGAAAGATGCTGCCGCCCGCCGGTGCGCGGATTGTTGAAATTGGCGCAGGCTTTGGGCGGTTGGTTGATTTGTATGAACGGTATGAACAAATTTATTTGGTGGATTATGCCCGCACGCAGTTGGAAGAAGCGCAAAAGTTTTTGGGGGCACGGCAGAATATCACCTATGTGATGGCGGATGTCTACCGGCTGCCTTTTGCGCCCAACGCCTTCGATGCGCTACTGATGGTGCGGGTGATGCACCATTTGGTAGATGTGCCCGCAGCGCTGCACGAGTTGCAGCGAGTGGTTCGCGGCGGGGGTGTGGCGGTAGTTGAACATGCCAGCAAACGCCATTTAAAAGCAATTTTGCGCTGGGCGTTGCGTCGTCAATCGTGGAGCCCGTTTTCGCCGGAACCGGAAGAGTTTGTCGCCTTGAATTTCGATTTCCATCCCGCATGGATGCGCCGCCAATTTTCCGCCGCCGGATTTGATATAACCGACATTCGTTCGGTTTCTCATTTTCGCATCCCGCTGTTGAAAAAAGTTTTCCCCGCCAAACTTTTGGCGGCAATGGACGGAATGGCGCAGCGCACCGGAAAATGGTGGCAGTTAACGCCCAGTATCTTTTTGCAAGTCACGCCCCAAAAAGATGCCGCCGCGAGCGTACTTGCCCAAAACGTTTTTCGTTGTCCGGTATGCGGTAACGAACACTTGACCATAGATGACCATGGCGCAGCGTGTCATCAGTGTGGGGCGGTGTGGGAAAAGCGTGGCGGCATTTATAACTTCCGCGAACCGGCACACTTGTGATGTTATTCGCGTAGCGGTGTGTTTTTCCGGAGAGCGTCTTTTTTACCCGCCCGACGATTGAATTGTGAGTAAAGTTTGTGACTCACCACAAAATATAGTATACTAAACTAGGTTTTACCACTATTATTTTTGACACCCCAAAAACGAACATACCATGCGGGTATCGCTTAACTTCCATGTAAGAAGGGAGAGGCTAACGTGAAAGTTTCATGTTTGCAAGAAAATCTGTCCAAAGGATTGGGAATTATCAGCCGTTCGGTTTCCAGCCGCAGCACCCTGCCGATTTTGTCCAATGTGCTCATCGCCACGGATGGTGACGGGTTGAAATTATCTGCCAATAATTTGGAAATCGGCATCAATTGCTGGATTGGCGCAAAAGTGGAAGAGGAAGGTGCAATCACCATCCCGGCGCGACTGCTTTCCGAATTTGTCAACTCGCTGCCCGCCGAGCGAATTGATATGGTGCTGGATGAAGATACGCAAACATTGAATATTCGCTGCGCGCATTTTGAAGCAAACCTGAAAGGCATCAGCGCGCAGGAATTCCCGCAAGTGCCCGGGCTTGATGCGGTGGATGAAATTATCCATATTGACCCGCTGGTTTTCAAACAAGCCATCAATCAGGTAACGTTTGCCGCGGCAATCGAAGAGAGCCGTCCGGTTTTAACCGGTATCCGCGCCCAGTTTGAAGCGGATAAACTGATTTTATCGGGCACGGATGGATTCCGCCTTTCCACCAAAAGCATTCCGTTGGCTCACACAATTGAAAACCCCGTGGAGGTGATTGTTCCGGCGCGGGCATTATCGGAATTGGCGCGCGTTTTGGGTGGACAGGAAGAGCCGGTGCAAGTTGCCGTCACGTCCGGGCAGCACCAAATTCTCTTCCATTTGGATAAAATCGATTTGGTTTCGCAGTTGATTGAAGGGCGTTTCCCCGATGTTACCCAGATTATTCCGAAATCATTCTCGACCCGCACCGTGGTAGATGCCAAAAATTTCTTGAGCGCTGCGCGGGTTTCGTATCTGTTCGCGCGTGATTCAGCCAACATCGTAAAATTAGACATCAAACCCGGCGACGGCGAATTGGTCGGCGGCAAAATAGTATTAACGGCTACCAGCCAAGAAATGGGTGACAACATTACCGATTTGGACGGAAATATCGAGGGCGAACCGATAACCATCGCCTTTAATGCCAAATATCTCATTGATGTGCTGAGCGTGATGGACGGCGCGCACGTGGTGCTGGAAACCACCACCCCCGCCAGCCCGGGATTGATTCGCCCGCAAGGCGACGACAGTTTTATGCATGTAATTATGCCGATGCACCTATCGCAGTGATACTCCGCTTTTCCCGCCGATGCTCGCCACAGCATCGGCTTTTTTTTGCCCCAAAAAATACCGTTAATTTTACTTTTTGGCAGAAGCGGATATATTTTCAATAGCAAAACCAAAAAAGGAGGCAACGATGCCTGAATCAAAACTTCAATGGATAGAAGATGAACTTGCCGCGCTGAAAGCGCAGGGACTGTTTACCAACATTCGCACCCTGGAATCACCACAGGGGGCGCGAATTGTGGTTAACGGTGAAAGTAAACTTAATTTCTGCTCGAACAACTATTTGGGGTTGGCAAATGACCCCCGCTTGAAAAAAGCCGCGCAAAACGCCATCGAACGCTGGGGGGTGGGTCCCGGCGCGGTGAGAACCATCGCCGGCACCATGTCTTTCCATGTGGAACTGGAAGAACGATTGGCAAAATTCAAAGGCGCCGAAGCGACCGTTTCCTTCCAATCCGGTTTTACGGCAAATTTAGCCACCATCCCCGCGTTGGTGGGCAAAGGCGACATCATCTTTTCCGATGAATTGAATCACGCATCAATTATTGATGGCTGCCGGTTGTCGCGGGCAAAAATTGTACCGTACAAACACAATAACGCCGACGATTTGCGCCGCGCAATTGCCGAAAATTCGCCTTTTTCAAAAGCCTTGCTGGTTACCGATGGCGTTTTTTCGATGGATGGCGATATTGCACCGCTGGATACATTGGTGGAAGTTGCCGAAGCGCACAACCTTATTTTTATGGTAGACGATGCCCACGGCGAAGGGGTGTTGGGGCACGGTGGGCGCGGCATTGTTGACCATTTCGGGTTGCACGGGCGGGTAGATGTGGAAATCGGCACGCTGTCGAAAGCTTTTGGGGTGGTGGGCGGATATGTTGCCGGCAAACAAACCATTGTAGATTGGCTGCGGCAGCGCGGGCGACCCTTCCTCTTTTCCAGCGCCGTTACCCCGGCGGATGTGGCTGCGTGTATCGCCGCGGTGGATATTTTGGAAGAAAACACCGATTTGGTGGAAAAACTGTGGAACAACGGGCGATATTTCAAGCAAGAAATGCAGGCAATGGGGTTCGATATTGGACACAGCGAAACACCCATCACCCCGGTGATGCTCGGCGAAGCCACGCTGGCGCAGAAAATGAGCCAGCGGCTATTTGAAGAAGGGGTTTTTGCCACGGCAATCGGCTACCCCACCGTCCCGAAAGGCAAAGCGCGCATCCGGGTGATGATTTCCGCCGCGCATACCACGGCTGATTTGGATGAAGCGTTGGGAATTTTCAAAAAAGTCGGCAAAGAATTGGGCATCATTGAATAGGAGAAAATCATGCAAGCAATTCGCGTGCATCAGATTGGCGGTATCGAACAATTGAAGGTTGAAGACATCCCCGTCCCCCAACCGGCAGATAATGAAATTTTGGTTAAAATTCACGCCGCCGGGGTCAATTTTATTGATATTTACCATCGCACCGGATTGTATCCGCTGCCATTACCGTTTGTGCCCGGTTTGGAAGCCGCCGGAACGGTTGAAGCGGTGGGCAACCGGGTGAATGACTTTTCGGTGGGGGATAGGGTTGCGTATAGCACCCAACTCGGCGCGTATGCCGAATATGCGGTCGTTCCCGCGGAAAAAGTTGTGCCCGTGCCCGATGGCGTCTCGCTGACCGATGCCGCCGCGGTGATGTTGCAGGGGATGACTGCGCATTATCTATCGCATAGCACGTACCCGCTGCAACCCGGCGAAACCGCGCTGATTCACGCCGCGGCGGGGGGCGTGGGGTTGTTGTTGGTGCAACTGGCAAAAGAAATCGGGGCAACGGTCATCGGTACGGTTTCCACCGCCGAAAAAGAAGCGTTGGCAAAAGATGCCGGCGCCGACCATGTTATTCGCTATACCGAAACAGATTTTGAAGCCGAAACGATGCGGCTCACCGCCGGACGCGGGGTAGATGTGGTTTATGATTCGGTGGGGCAGGCAACGTTTGAAAAAAGTTTGAATGTGCTGCGCCCGCGCGGATATATGGTACTTTTCGGGCAGTCGAGCGGTCCCGTCCCACCCTTCGATTTGGGTGAATTGAATCGCAAAGGTTCGCTGTTTGTCACCCGCCCCAGTCTGTTCCATTACATTGCGGAACGGAAAGACCTGCTGTGGCGCGCCGGCGATTTGTTCGACCGGTTGAAAACGGGTTCGCTGAAATTGCGGATTGACCGAACCCTGCCGCTGGCTGATGCCGCCGAAGCGCATCAATTGCTTGCCGCGCGGAAAACCGCCGGAAAATTGTTACTTTTGCCGTGATGCGCCGCCATTATCCCAGTGACAGAAAAAGCGGAACCAAAAACGGAACCAGTACCGTCAGCACAATGCCGCTGAAAAAAGCAATGATAGCGTAATCTTTGCCGCTGGAACGGGCGATAACCGGCAGGGTGGTATCCATTGCCGTTGCGCCCCCGGCGGCAACCGGCGCAAGTTTCCCCAAAAACCGTGCCAACAGCGAAGCGAACAGCAGCGTAAAAATTTCGCGGCTTAAATTTGCCAACAGTGCAATGACCCCCAGTGCATCCCCTTTTATGTGGGTGATGATGATACTGGACAGACTGTAATAGCCGAAACCCGCCCCCACGGCAAAGGCATCACCCCATGAAATATTGGCAAAAAAGGGCGAAACCATCGCTGCCCCCAGCACCGAACCGGCGGCAATTGAAACCGGAACCAGCACAATTTTCAAATTTAGTTTTTTGATGGTCAACCACGCCGACGGGTTGCTGCCAATATCTATACCCACCAAAAAAAGAAGCCCGTACAGCGCATATAAGATCATATCCACCCGTGCCATAAACGCAGAAAGCAAATGTTGCGTGCCAAACAAAACACCGGCGGCAAAAATCAGCACAATGAGCAAACTATTTTTCATGGATACCTCGGAAAAAAAGAAGATAGACTGCGCCGGCAAAAAAAATACTGCCGAAAATACTGCCAAGACTGATTACCAACCCCTGCCAACCCAGCACCCCCAAAGTTGACATCACGGTTTGGTTGTCGCCCACAGACACGCCCAGAAAAAATATCAGCACAACAACCGCCCATGAGGTCGCTTTGGTGGCGGTGGTGAGCATTTTTTCTCGTCGGCGAAAAAGAAAACCGACGAAAACGCCGGCAACCAAAAATAAAAATATGTACCACATAGTATGCTCCAACGGATTAAATTATGCCAAAGCTTCGGCAATGGCGGTTGCCAGTTGTTTTATGTTGAGCGGTTTTTGCAACCACCCCACAAAACCTTCCGATAATTTCTTTTTTGCGCCGCTTTCCAGCGGATAACCCGATAATGCCAAAATTCTTAAATTCGGGTCGCGTTCTTTTAACTGTTTTGCCAGCGCAATGCCGCCCAATCTGGGCATCGTTATATCGGTGAGCACCAATGCAATTTCCTGTTGAAATTTATCGAATTCGGCGAGCGCTTCGTACCCGTCTTTTGCCGTCAGCACGGAATACCCCAAATGTTTGAGCATTGCTTTGCCGACGGACAACACCGCCAATTCATCTTCAACCAGTAAAATCGTTTCGCCGTGACCGAGCGGCAATATTTCGCGTTCCGCCGGTGAAATTTGCGCGGTCATATCGGTTTCATCCAGCGGAAAATAGAGATTCAGGGTTGTTCCTTCTCCCACGGTACTGTTGGCGGTAATGTACCCGTTATGTTGTTTCATAATGCCGTAAGCCTGCGAAAGTCCCAGCCCTGTTCCTTTGCCCACATCTTTGGTGGTAAAAAACGGTTCAAAAATGTGTTGCAGTAAATTTTCGTCAATGCCTTCGCCGGTATCGGTAATGGCAAGATGAAGCCAATGCCCCGCCGGCATAGAAGGAAACGGCGGTGTGTCGTCGGGAGATAAAACCAGCGGCGAAAGTTTGAAAGCAAGTGTGCCGCCGACAGGCATTGCGTCTCTGGCGTTGATGGCTAAATTGGTAAAAACTTGCTGGATTTGTGCGGCATCAATATTTATTACCGCCGAAGCCAGCGAATCGTCAATTTCTTCGACGATGGCGATATTTTCCGGGATGAGTCGGCGCAAAAGTTTAATGGTATCGCTCAAAAACGAAGCGATGCCGATGGGCTTTTTTCGGCTCACCGATTGACGGCTGAAATCCAGAATTTGCCCAATCAGTTGCGCCCCTTTTTGCCCCTGCGAAACAATATTGGTTAACAGGGTTTGGCTTGCCGGAGGAATACCCGGTTGGCGGCTAATCAAGTCGGCAAAACCGATGATACTGGTTAAAATATTGTTGAAATCATGCGCAATGCCCGATGCCATTTGCCCCAAAGCCGCCAACCGCTCTTGCTGATAAATGCGTTTTTGCATGGCATGTTCGGTGGTCACATCTCGGAAAACCAGTACCCACCCTTCGATACCGGTTGCGGCTTGAATGGGGTGTACCGTTGCGGAAAAAACAGATTCCGACCCGTCTATGGCGCTCAATTCGCGCCATATGCCGGGGGTTTCAATGAATGTGGTCAGCGTTTCGTTGCCTAACCGGGAGAGCGGTTCGGATAGCGGGGAATTACTTAGCGCGGGCAACTGTTGTTCGGCGGTGGGGTTGGCAAGTTTTACGCGGCAATCTTTATCCAGCAGAATGATTCCCTGCGAAACGGAATCTAAAATTTGCTGCACCAAACGCGCTTGCCGCCGGCTTTCTTCAAATAATGCCGCATTTTGAATGGCGATGGCGGCTTGGTTTGCCATCGCTTCCATCAATTCGACATCATCGGGGGTGTATGGCGGGTCTATTTCGCGATTGATGGCGGTAACCGTGCCCAACATTTTATTTTGATAGCGTAACGGAACAACCACAACATTTGAAGGTTGCTCGTCGGGAACGGGTGCAGTCGGTTGTTCTTTTAATAAGGTGGCAAGCCGCTGGTGCGATAAAAGCGATGTTTGTTCTTGCAGTACCCAACCGGTTAACCCTTTTTGCAGGGTATCGTATGAAATATCGTCAATTTCATGCGCGCCTTGCCCGCCTTTAACAAAATAGGCAATATCTTCTTCTTCTAAATCTTTATCTGATAAAATGACGGTGTGAGCCGGCAATGTTTGGGCGAGGATGTCAACCCCCGTTTGCAAAACATAGTCCAACTCGATTTTTTTGATGAGAGATTGTCCGACAATATGCAACGCCTGTGTTTTCGCCAGTGCGGCACGCACTTCTTCAAACAAGCGCGCGTTTTTTATGGCGACCGCGGCTTGTCCGGCAAAGGCTGCCAGCCGGACGGCATCGTCCTGCCGGTAAAAATTGGCTTCGGCTTTATCCAGCGAAAAGAAGGCAACCACTTCACCCTGCACAATGATGGGCGCACCCGCCCACGACCGAATGGCGGTTTTGGGGCGGATGTGTATCCAGTTGGGGTCGCAACCGGTGTCGGGGATGATGAGCGGCTGCATTGTTTCATACATTGTGCGCAAGTTGGCTGTTTCCAAAATATTAAAGGTTAAACCTTGAATTTCCCCCAACGAAGTTTTGCCAAACGAATCGTAACCGCGGGCTTGGGTGATGCGGGCAATATTATTTTCCACCACCATAACATTTGCGGCATCATACGGCACCACCCGGGCAATTTGGGTTAGCAGCGTGTTGATGATGGTATCCAAATCGAGCGTGCTGCTAAAGGCGGTACCGGCATCGCGCAACGCTTCAGCCAATTCTCGCTGGCGGCGTTCGGCATCCAACACCCGGGTGTATTCGGCTTGAAGATGCTTGTAATTTTGGATGTTTGTACCGACAACCGAAACAGCCACAACTTTACCGTCTTTTTTTATGGGCGAAACACGGGTGGCATGCCAAACACCATCGGCATCTTGATGCTCATACGATGCGGTTTTTTCGGTTTTCAGCACATGTTGCAGGGCGTTTGACAACTTTTCGCGGTGGTCGGCGGTAGAAATAAAATCAAAAATAGATTTTCCCACCATAGATTCAGGGGTTTTGCCGGGGGGGACTTCGTTAGAGAAAATAATTTTCCCGTCGCAGTCCAATGCGAGCAAAACATCGGGGGCATTTTTAATGGCAAGCAAATACCGCTCGGCGGCATTATTGGCATCAATGGCGTTCTGTTTTTCAGCCGCTAGGGCAGATTCCAGTTCGGTAATACGCTTGCGCAACGTCTCAAGTTCTTCCGCAGAGTTTGAGGGCGAGATAGATTTTCTTGCCATAAAAGAATATGTTTACCTGCCGCTTGTATTTTGCATTGTTGATAGTATAATCCAAAGTGAGAGTACCTGCAACCGATTACTTGAACATGGGGAAAAAATGACTGCGTTCAAACAACTTCGACTGCTTTTTGCCGCCATGATGGTACTGTGGGTTTCGGCATGCACCGCCACCATCACCCCGACAACGCCCACACCCACCAATTTGCCGCCCACCCTTACCCCCACTGCCGTCCCGTCGCCCACCCCGATGGCAACCGCTACCCAGCCGCCGGTGTCCGGCACAACCCGAGCCAATCCGCTGCCGTTTGGCGGCACCATTCACCAGCCGCCGCGACAAGTTTCGGTAACGGAAATTTTGCGCGGGGAAAAGGCATTTTCTTTTTTGCAAGACCACAATGCGTTTGTTTCGCCGCCGCCGGACGGACAGGAATACCTGCTGCTCAACGTGCGTGTACAAAATATCGGCACGGAAGATACCGAAATGTCCGTTTCTGCCGTTGATTTTGATGTGACCGGCGATAATCTGCGCCGGTACAACCCTGATTTCGGATTGTCAGATTTGCGCGGCGGCTTGTTTCCCGGCGGAGAACTGACCGGTACGCTGGTATTTGCCGTTGCCCCGGAAGAACACAACTTGCTGCTTATTTCCGACCCGCTGGACGGCGAAAACACCCTTGTATTTTTGGCATTGGAAGAAGGCGCGGCAATTATGCCCGCGTACCAAATTGTAATGCCTTCCAACAACGGGCTTTCGCGCAAGAATCCGGCACAACTTGGCGAAGAAATTTCCACCGGCGAATGGAAACTCACCGTCAACCGCATCATTCGCGGCGAAAAAGCATGGCAACGCATTCAACAGGCAAATATGTACAACGACCCGCCGGCAGCCGGAATGACTTATCTGCTGATTGAGGCTTCCGTGCAATATTTGGGCGACAGCGAAAGCGGAGAAATGATTGACAGCAACGATTTTAAAATCACCGGCAGCCGAAACGTGGTTTACGACGCGCCATCGGTGGTGGAACCGGAACCGGCGTTAGATGCAACCCTCTTTCCCGGCGGACAAACCACCGGGTGGCTGGTGATGGAAGTCGGTGCAGATGAAGATACCCTGCTATTGATTTTTTCGCCGGGCTATTCAACAGAAGAAGATAGATTCATTCGGTTAGAGGAATAAAAAGGGGGAACGATGGGCTTTTCTGCCATTTCAGCAAATAAAAACTTTTTAACCACCCCCGGTCAAACACCCGTATTTGTGCGCGGCGCAAATTACGAAGGCTATTTCGACCGGGCATGGCAACTGTGGGATGCCGGCAAATTCGATGAAACGCTCATCGCGCGCGATTTTGCCAAAATGGCAGACACCGGCTTGAACACGGTGCGGTTATTTGTGCAACCTGCGCTGGAAACAGATGTTCGCGCCGGAAATTTTGCCAAACTCGACCGGGTGCTGCAACTGGCGGCAAATAAAAATTTGGCGGTTATCCTGACTTTTAACGATGCTCACGCCCTTAATTTGGCAAAAGTGGCGCAACTCGATGCCAAAATTGCCGCCCGATACCGCGATGACCCCCTTATTTTGGCATGGGATTTGGAAAACGAGCCGGTATTTTACAATTTTGTGGCGGCAATATACCCCGCCGACCACCCCGCCCCCGTTCATTCCAACGAGTTGGTAGACCAATATGGTGCGCGCGTTTCTCAACAAGAGGCGCTCGATTTGCAGCGACAGCGGCGCATTCCCGCGCATCTTAACCCGATGCAAGCCTTTTGGTATATCAATGCGCTGAAACTCTTCATCGAATTTCATCATGACGGCACGGCGTGGGCAGTCCGGCGCGGAAAAACGCTGGTAGATTACATCTATTCCACCGAATCCGCCACGTGGCACAAATTGCTCGATGTGCTGAATCGCACGGTTGCCGCATGGATGGCGGTGCGGCACGATGCCGTTCGCGCCGCCGACCCCAATCATCTCATCACGGTGGGCTACCACTGGCTGCATTTTGCCGCGCTGCCCGCCAACCGCAAACTGGGCTTCCAAACCATCCATCAATACACCGACCCCACCTTCCCCAAATTTAAATCGCTGACCCAAACCCTGTTGAGCCTGAAAAACGCTTTTCCCAACCATCCGCTATTGATGGGTGAATTTGGCTATTCCAACCAAACCGGCACCAATCCCGCCAATTCTCAACCGGTGGACGAGCGGAAAACCGCGCTGTTTGAATTTGGTCTGCTGGCGTTTTTGCGCGCCAATAATTTTGCCGGCGGCATCAAATGGATGCTGAACGATGTGGATACCACCGCCAACCCCCGCGAGGCGAGTTTCGGCATTTATCGGGTGGGCGACATCCCCAAACCGATTCAATCGCTGCTAAAATTGGCGAAAGACGCTTGGCTTGCCCCACCGAAATCGGGAACTTTCCGGGTGGTGCAAGACCCGCAAGGCTTGGCGTTTCGGCTGACGCAGGAAAACCGCATCACGTTGGCTGGCGGCATTTTTCAGGATGAGGCGCTGAGTTGGCATGCCGACGGCACGGGCTATTGTTTTATCGAAACGAGCGACACCGGCTTGACCGCATATTCTCAGGGCAAGGGCACGCTGACGGTGGATATTTCGGCACTTTTACCGGCATGGGATACCGACCGACCCGCAAATTTGTTCCGCATGGCGAATGGCACGCGGATAGACCTTGCCACTTTCCCCCCCGAAACACCCGCCACATGGCAATTAACCGCCGGCACGGTGTATCATTTGGAAGCCGCCGCGCCATTGCCACCGCCCGATGACGAAACGCCCCCCATCGAACCGAATGCCGGGGAGCATGTGGTTTTGCTGGGCGATGCCGACACGATGCTGCGCGCCGCCCTGCCGTACATTCGGCATTTTTCACCCGATGTAACGTTTGCCCCCGGCGAAGTTGCCGGACGATGGCTGTATGTTTCGGTGGTGGCAACCCCGCAGCAAATTTCCGATGCCGTACTGCAAGAAATTTCCGCTGCCGGTGCGCGAATTGTTGACCGCATTGCCACCGATATTGATACCACTCTGGCGAATCTGGTCGCACAGAACCGCCGCTTTCTTTCGGAACTTGCGCCGCCGGAACCGGTCGAGCCGCCGGATGAGCCGCCGCCACCCCCGCCGGAACAAATTTACACCGTCCAGCCCGGCGATTCACTCTACAAAATTGCCCTGCATTTTTACGGCAACGGCGGTTTGTGGCGCATCATTTTCGATGCCAATCGGGATGTGATTGATTCGCCGAGCCGCATTCGCGCCGGTATGCAGTTGAAAATCCCGCCGAAGCCATAATAGAGCTCTTGCAAAAGTAACGATGGAAGATAATTTCTTGACCGGAAAAGTCATGTTTTTGCAAAATTATACCAATGTCATTCCCGCGAAAGCGGGAATCCATACGTTTT
>CAYPNZ010000001.1:0-22334 GCA_964411845.1 uncultured Anaerolineaceae bacterium | reverse complement strand
CAGAGTCATTCCAATGATGGGACGGATGTTTTGCGCACGGCATGCCTGTTCGAATGCAACCACGCCATACATAGCGTTGGTGTCGGTGAGTGCCAGGTGACTGAAACCTTCGGTGGCGGCACGGGCAACCAGAGCATCAATGCGTGCCGTACTGCCCAGCAACGTGTACTCACTATGAACTTCCAAATGTGTTGCCGTGGCATTTTTCACTGAAAGAACCTCTTGCACAAGCCTTGAATATGTAATATCATATCAGCAACTAAAGAGTGCGCAAATAAAACGCCGCCGGCAGGTGCGCCAACACCCACCGACGGCTAACCCGCCAACTGGAACCAGCAGTTGACCGGGCTGATGTCTATTCTACCACAGCTTGTGTGGTGTCTCAAGATGTCCGGCGGTCATCTTCGTCCTTTGTGGCGGCGGTGACCGTTTTTGTTTGCCCTCTTTAGCCGGGGCGGGGTGTTTTACCACTCCGCCCGTATTTTATTTTCAAACATTCATAACTTTCCAGGAGAAAAACCTAATGACACACAACGATTCACTCTCAAAACCCATAATCTCTATAGCTAAGTTGGAATATTTGTTGAATTGTCTGAGTACCGCATCTCCTCGCCAACAGAAAAAGTTGTTTGACGAGTTCAACACCGCATTTCCGGATGTTATCCTGACAACAGATGAACTCATTGAAATCATAAAAATATCCATTGCGCTTGCGCAACAAATGTTAGCACAAGAACATAACCCTTGATTGCTTGTCTTTGCTTTTTTCAAATACTCCAGATAAAGATATCAGACCCAGACAAATACAATGCCCAAATTATAATTTACGGTAAAAATCAATAGATATAATAAGGAGGGCATATTATGTATCTTCAACAAGCAATTGACATTTTTCTTGCATCTAATACCGGTTTACTAAAGCCACGTGTATTGTGGTTGTATGAATGGTCAGGGAAATTGTTTGTCGATTTCATTGGAAATCCTCTTATAGACACCATTACCGTATACAATCTTCGTTTGTGGCGAGGGCATCTATCAAAAATGGATTCACCACGTGGGGGCAAAGTATCACCATGGACAGTGCGGGACATTTAAAACGGATCAAACATTTTTTCCATTGGCTTGTTCAAGAAGAATACTTGGAAAAATCTCCGGCCGACCGTCTTGAAATCCCGGCGAAACCACAAATACCCCCTAAAGACATTCCCGCCAGTGATATAAAACGATTGATACAAGAAGCGGAAAAATCAAGCTTGCGCGATCTTGCCATCGTTCGTCTATTGGCCGAAACTGGTGCCCGGGTAGGCGGTATTTCCGGATTACGTGTATCCGATGTTGATCTTAACGTCATTAACGGCCGTGCCCGAGCCCTTGTTATCGAAAAAGGCAACAAAGCACGGTACATCTTCTTTAGCGAAAAGACGGCAAATGTTTTAAGAGATTACCTGGCAGAACGTTCTGCCAGCAATGGTGAATTTCTTTTTTTAGGGAGAAATGGCAACTTGACCAATGAAGGTATTTATCAAATACTCAAACGATTGGCAAAACGCGCAAATATTCGGCGTTTCAATCCACATGCTTTCCGTCATGCAACTGCCCGTCGCTTATTGACTAATGGAGCCAGTATGGAAGATATTGCTGCTATACTGGGGCACAGTGATACCAAAGTCACTAAAGAATTCTATGCAACTTGGGACATTGCCACCCTTGCACAACGCCATCTGGTATATGGTGGATTGGATGAAGATGAATAAATTCCGGTAGTGGTTCGATTCGACTGATGGAAATTATTTGATAGTAGGAACAGTGCAATGCTCTGTCCCTGCGCAGAACGAATGCGTGTGTTTACCCATTATCATTCAGAGATATTTTTCATCGGTCAAAAATAACCACCACCTAAATTCCCGTGTTATTCTGTCTTTGATGGCACTGATCTGTTCAAGGTTAGTGCCATTTTTTATAGTCTTCGGAACTGACGGTTGGGGGTTCGAATCCCTCCGGGCGTGCTTTTTTTATCCCCCAAAACCATTTCAACGCGCGTCTCGCGGAATGCGTTGCTATTCAACGTGTCGGCATTTTCACTTGTCGAACGGTCTGGCAGCCACCGTGCCGAAAACTGCCCCTCTACGTTGCTATTTGCCCTTTATTGGCATAAAATACGAACACCTATCTGTTCTTGGAATTATGGAGGGGCTGTGAAAGATATGAACCTCGCCGACGTTGTCGGTGAATATAAAACATACAAACTGACTTATTTTGACGGCACATCACGCACCGTTTATGTCACCGATATTGAAACGCCATACCCCGACGGGAAACTCATCATCTCTCGCACAGATACCGAAGGCATCATCACGCAAGTAAACCAATCGTTTGTGGAGATGTCCGGTTTCTCGGAAGAGGAACTGGTGGGGCAACCTCATTACATCTTGCGCCATCCCGATATGCCCAAAGCCGCTTTTGCCGATATGTGGGCAACCATTCAATCCGGCAAAAAATGGTATGGTTATGTGAAAAATCTGCGAAAAGACGGCGGCTATTATTTGGTTTATGCAACCGTCATCCCCAATATCCGCAAAGGTAAAATTGTGGGCTACACCTCGGTGCGACGGAAACCTGCCCGGCGAAAAATGGACGAGGCGCTGGCGCTGTATGCCAAAATGCGACAGGAGGAACAGGCATGACCTACACAATGACCGTCAGTCCCGATTTTCCCCCGAAAAAAATTGCCGGGTGGTACATTTTCAACACATGGTTTCAAAAACAATTCGGCATAAACGTGCGATTGAAACTGTTCAACAGTTTCGAGGAACAGCGCGAAGCCATCCGCAACGATGAGATTGACATTATTTACGCCAACCCGTTCGATGCCTCGATGCTGGTACGCGAAAAAGGATTCATCGCGCTGTCTCGTCCCGCCCACAAAAGTGACGAAACAATGGTGGTGGTCAATGCCGAAAATCCCGCCAACGAAATTGAAGATTTGCAGCCGGGATTGCATCTTGTTTCTACCGATGACCCCGACGTGCATCTGATGGGGATGATAATGCTGGAACCCGCCGAACTCAACGCCGAAAACATCCACATCACCCGCGTTGACAGTTACCCGCTGGTTGCCAAAGCCCTCATCAACGGCGATGCCGATGTCGGCTTCTTTTTAAGCGAGGCATTCACCGCGCTGACCAACCTGACCAAAAGCCAATTAAAAGTACTGGTCGAAAGCCAAATCAGCGTCATCCAACACGTTTTTTTGGTGGGACCCCGTTTAGCCGACCGCAGCGAGGAAATCCGCACAAAAATAATAGAAATGCACAACGACCTTAAAGGGAAAGATGTCATCAGCAGCCTCGGTTTTGAACAGTGCGACGATGTCACCGAAGAAGACGTGGAGTTTATGATTGACTTGATGGACACTTTGGCATAGCCGCCCCACGCAAACCGCAAAAGGAGACCGCATCGTATGGAACCCACCCTGATAGCCGTTGCCGCCGCGCCCGATGGCATGGTATGGCGCGGACATTTCGGCATTGCCCCCACATTTTTTCTCTACCGCCCCGATGGCACATTCGTTGAAAAACGCTCAAACCCATACGGCGCAGTCGCAGGCGAAAAACACCAACATCACGATGACCCCAAACGCATCATCAACCTACTGCCCGACTGCCGAGTTTTTATTGCCCGCCGGATGGGAGACCGCAGCAAACAAAACTTGGCAAAAAATTTCGGTATCACGCCGGTTATAACCACCGAAAATACCCCCGATGCCGCCATTGCACATTTTTTACAAACACAATCGTGACCGTAAAAATTCTCACCCCGTTTTTTATCGGCGACCCGGAACCCGGCTTGAACACCGTCGGCGGCGATTGGCAGCCCAACACGCCGCCCCTGCCCGCCACTGCCACCCCGCAACAGCGAATGACCATCCTCTACCGCGCTTTGGCGGCACGTGTGGAAGATGCCGTTCGCCGCGGCAAAACACCCGTTAGCCTGTGCGGCGATTGTTTGAGCAGCATCGGCGTGCTGGCGGGGCTGCAACACGCCGGTATTCACCCCACCCTGCTCTGGTTCGACGCCCATGGGGATTTTCACACATGGGAAACCACCGGCAGCGGTTTTTTGGGCGGTATGCCGTTGGCAATGCTCGTCGGGCGCGGCGAGCAAACCATCGTTGCCGGTGTCGGTTTATCGCCCATCCCCGCATCGCGCGCAATTTTGACCGACGGGCGCGACCTCGACCCCGGCGAGCGCGAAGCCGTCGCCGAATCTGCCGTGACCCATTTGCCCCATCCCGAAACCCTGCTCACAATGCCGCTGCCGTCCGGCGCACTGTACATCCATTTCGATGTGGACATCATCAATCCCGCCGATGCCCCGGCAATGCGCTATCCCGCTGCGGGCGGTCCCACCGCTGCAATCCTGCGCCGCATCTTCCGCCGGTTGCACGCCGACGGACACATTGCGGCAATTTCGGTTTCGGCATGGGATACCACCCAAAACGACGGCGGCAAAAGCCAAACCGTCGCGCTGGAATTGCTGAATATATTGATTGAAGGATAGAAAACCATCCGGTTGTGACGTTTTCGGCGTATTTTACGGCAGATGCACCGTTTGCACGGGAATTGCCGCATCGGGGAAAGGTGTGCCGTCGGGCGCAAAAAAGGGCAGCCGCGCACCGGTGGCATCGTACATGCCCACCACCAGCCGGTATTCGCCGGGGGGCAAATCGGGGGGCAGGTTGATGGTGTGCGCATCGAATACCAAATCGTTTGCCTGCCAATAGCCGGTGGGCGTATGCCCGCCATCCGGCGGACTGTCGTGTCCGGCAATATAGCGTCCATCGGCTGCCAAAAGTTGGGTGAACACGGTAAAATCGTGCGGCACACCCAGCGATGCCAGCGTGGTTATCTGCTCGGTGGCATGCCAGAAAAGCCGCACATCCAGCGTGTCGCCTTTTTTCCGCACCGTCGCCGCCGCCAACTCAATGCCATTTTTGGCGGAAGCCAGCAACGGCGGGGTGATACCACTGCCGGAAAAATCAACCAACTGCAATTTGAAACTATCCGTATCATACTGCTGATATTCCGCCACAATTTTGCCTTTTTCCGCCAAATTGCGCACCACCAACTCGCGGGTGTTGGCAAAAATCCACGCATACGGTTCGCCCTGCAACGCTTCATCCACGGTGGGCGGGTTCGGAATCCCCACAGCGGGATAATTGTTACTGTCCACCAGTTTCAGGCGATATTTGCCGTGGAGTGGGGCATATTCCAGCCGGTAAAAATGCGGAACGGTCGTTACCACCGGCGGCATATCGTCAGGCGCGGCAGCGGCTAAAAAATCCCCCGTCACAAAATTGAAACCGGCATAACCCTGCCAATATTCGTGAGCGGCACGGGGCAGCAGCGCCGCCATCCACAGAAAAACAACCGCCAGAAACACGGCGTGAAACGTGCGGCGTGAAACGTATTGCGTAAAACGTAAAGCGTATCTGCAACCCTGCCACCCTGCAACCTGAATCCAAAACTCAACCGCCAGCGCGGCGAAAACCGCGAATCGCAGCCACACCACCGCCGTGAGCAGCCAGTCGGCATATCCCAACATCACAAAATAGACGGGCTGTTCCAGCACATTCAGCGCAGTGAGCGCCAGCGCATACCCCACGCCCATCCAATTCGGCAGCAGCAGGATGATGAACGGCAGCAGATAGACGATAAATTGCGGGCTGTAACCTTTGGAATAGAGCAGAAACAAGGTGATGGAAACCCCGGCGAACGCCAGCACCCGGCGCGGAGACGTGTCTTTCGGGCGGGCGAAAAACAGGGCGAGATAAACGGCGGCAAACGCCAGCGAAATCCACAGCCACGGCAGGCTCGACGGATGCACGGCGAAAACCGTCTCGGCGGGGTTGAAGCGGTCGCCCGCCAACTGCCCGTACCCGAAATACCCTTCCAGCACCGCCCATACCGTTTCCCAACTGGAACGCCCCAGCACCGCTCGCAGATACGCCAGCAGCCATTGCGGCGCGGTCAGCAGAAAGGGCGACGCCACCGCCAGCGCCGTCACGGCGAGGGTCGCGCCGTAATCCAGCCAGCCCGTCGCCACCCGCCGCAGGTCGGCGCGGTAGCGATGCCAAATGAGCCACGCGGCAACCCCGGCAGTAACCAGCGGCGTCACCTTCACCCAAAAACCGATGCCCGCCACCACCGCCGCCCAACGATATTTCTCCGCCAGCAGCAGGTCAATCCCCAGCAAAATGAAAAAGAGGGCAATCGCGTCGAAATCGCCCAGCAGGGTGAAAACAGGGGCGAACAGCAGCGCGTACAGCCACAACGGACGCATCCGCGCGGTATGGTCGGTGAACAGGCGGCGCGCCAGCCGATAGATGAGCCGGAAGTTCCCCGTTTCAAACAACACCACCACACTGCCCCAAATGGTCACAAACCACAGGCTCGGTTCACCCCCGCCATCCATCCACTGCGGAATGAGCAGCGACAGGCGGTACGCGCCGGTCATCGCCAGTGGGACAAGGGGGGGCCATTCCAGCCAAAAATCGCGGAAAGGGATGAAACCGTAATCGGACAAGCGGACAATGCCGAAATAGAAGTTGAAATCGGAAAAATCGCGGATGAAACCGCCGGGACGCATCAACAGCAACGCCAAAAAGCGAAAACTGACGAAAAGCACCAGCGCCAGCCAAAAATCGGTGCGGGGGGATTCGGTTTTCGATAATTGTTCATTATTCATTGTTCGTTATTCATTAACAACAACCGTCACCCGTGCGGTTTGGTTTTTTCGGGGCAGCATGAACGGGTCGCTAGCGCCCAAAAGTGTGCCGCCGGGAACATCATACACTGCAAAACGGAAGGGACCCGTGCCGAAATCTTTGGCTTCCACCCAGTGGGTAACGCTGCCCCCGCCGTTGGTTTCGGTGCGCCAATTTTCCACCGCGTGCCAGCCGCCCGCACCATCCACCCACTGGACTTCCGTCCACAGCCCGGCGCGCGGCGGCTGCACCCGCAATTCAATCGGCGCGGCAACGGCATATTGATGCACCCGCTCTGCCACAATCGTACCATACACGTGCTGACCGTATTTGCTGAAATGCTCATCGTATTTGAAAAACAAATCCGCATATTGGCGACCGTCTGCCTGCACCACCGATTGCATCTCCGGCAGAACATCCACCACATCCAACTGCCACAGCATATCGGGCGACAGGCTGGTTTTCAGCGCGTCCATACTGTCGGTGGGATGATTCCAACTGTTATTGGCGGGCACGGGTATAACCAGCAATCGAAAGTTGTATGTTTGCGCCAGCGATTGCATTTCGGCAAAAATCTCATCCATCGTCGGCGGGTTTTCCGCCCGTTTGTCCGTTTTTATGTCGAGCATCGCCGGCGCATAATAATTCCGCACGGGATTCAAATAGTTGAATTTCCAGTACATATTCCGAAACGGAAACATAAACAGCCGGAACAGATACGACCGGTCGAGCCACCATTGAAATGTACTGCCGACCGGACGCGCGCCGTCAATAAACGCCCGAATTGCCTGCCGCTCCGCTTCGGTTTGGTAGGCGACGGTATAATTTTTATAGCATTCACGGTGTTTCAATTTTTCGCTGATGTCGAGCGGGTCGTTTTTGTAAAATGCCACCACCACCGCATCCGGACGGAAAATCGGCGCAAAGCGTTTGAGCAATTTCAACTCGATGTTGGGTCCGATGCCGTCAATACCCAAATTGAGCACTTCTGCGTTGGGATGCCCCAGCGCGCGCAATTTACGCTGCGCGGTCTGCGTCCAACCGTCCGCCACATCCACCTCCAGCGCCGCCGTGAACGAATCGCCCAGTGCCATCACGCGGAAACCATCGCCGGCGGGCGGCAATCTGTGTTCCACATCGTGAAATCCCAGCATATTGATGCGGTCAATTTGGTTGATTTCAAAATTTTTGAACATCAACCCGCTGGCAGACGGCTGAAACCGGTAACCGACTTGGTCGTCGGGGATGTAAAAACAGGGCGCGCGCGTGTACGATACCTGCGGCGGACGAATGAGGCGCACAATGCCTTCGCCCGCCAGCAGCATTAGCGCCAAACCGCCGAGCATCAATGCCAAATTGACCAAAAACGATTTGAGACGTGCCATCGCTATTTCATTCTGCCCTGCCATAATTTTATCCGCAGCGAAAGCAGGGCGCGGGTATATTGAATGAGGGTTGAAACAAATTGCGTTTTGCTGTGTCCGTGCAGCCGCAGACGGTAGAACACGGGCACTTCCAAAATATTGTATCCCCGCTGCCACGAAACCATTATCAGCCGGATGAAATAATCGCCGTACCCGTAAAAAATATCGTCCAGCGGCATCGAGAGGATTTTCTCGCGGGACATGGCAAAAAATCCGCTCAAATTCTCGTGCACGGGGGTGCGAAACAGCAGCCGAATACCGAAATTGTACACCCCGCTGGAAAATTGGCGGAATTTATCTTCCATGCCGCCGCGCATCACAAACCGCGAGCCGATGACCAAATCGTAAAATTCCAAAAATTTCACCATTTGCGGAATCATCGCCGGGTCGTGGTTGAAATCGGTGTCCATACAGACCACCGTGTCGCCGGCGGCATGCTCAATGCCGTAACGGATGGCGGTTGCCAGCCCGCGCCCTTCGGTGCGAACCAGCAATTTCACGCGGGCATCATCGCCGTACCGGCTGCGGACGACCTCTGCCGTGCCGTCGGGGCTGTTATCGTCCACCACCACCAATTCATACGCCCACTGCCACGGGGCAAGCGTGGTGTGCAGCGCATCAATCAATTCGGGGATATTTTCTTTTTCATTGTACGTTGGCAGGATAATAGATAGTTTGGTCATTGGTTGTTGGTTGGTTATTGGTAAAACGTATTGCGTAAAACGTATTCATTCTTCACTATTCACTGACTTCCCGCCACATTTCCCGCAGCGAGCCGTACCGCCGCCCGCGCCGGCGAAACCGGCGCACGGCAGCCGGGGTGGGCCACGAAAAATAACTGGCAGCAGCGGCATTTTGCGGCACGCGGGGCGGATTGCCCCTTTCAATGGCGCGGACGGCTTCCGCCAGCAGGTCTGCGCCGAGTTGCGCACTTTTGCTCGCCAGCGACAGTACGGTATCGTCCGGCGCAATGGGCAGGGCGCGCTGCAACAAAATTTCGCCCGTGTCGAACCGGGTATCCACCCAATGGACGGTCACGCCGGTTTCGGTATCGCCGTTTGCCAGCGCCCAAAAATACGGAAACAACCCTCGGTTGCGGGGCAGCAACGCCGGATGCACATTGATGACACCCGTCTGCGCCAATTCGATAATCGGCTTTTTGATGAGTTGGTTCAGGTACACCGACACCACCAAATCGGGCTGCCATGTTTTCAGCACCGCCAGTGAATCGGCGCTGTTGATATTTTTGGCATGCACCAACGGCACACCGAATTCGGCGCTCATCTGTGCCAGCGACGGGATGCGCGGTTGTCGTCCCGCCAATTGCAGTACCGGCGGGGCAATTCGGCTGAGGATAATTTCCGCGCCTTTCATGCCCACAAAACCCAGCCCGGTTTTTTTCAGCAGAAACCACGCCGCCTGCACGGTATTTTTGCCGGGAATGATGACATCGGATGCCATAATACCCCGCACCTGCCCCGAAAATTCCGTCAGCAGACGCCGGGTCATCAAATTGGCTTGTTTACTTTCGTAGGTCAAAATAACGATGTTCACAGGTTTCGGGTTTCGGGTTTCGGGTTTCAAGTCTAAAGTTCAAAGTCTAAAGTTCAAGGTTACGTTTTACGTAATACGCAATACGCATCACGTTTCACGCTTCACGCCTCACGGCAGCCGCACCGACCCCAACAGCACCGAATCACTCGCCGCTGCGCCGTTTTTCAGCACGGGCAAACGCGCCATCGTCGGCAGAAAATATACGCCCACCCGCAATTGATATTCGCCGGGGGGCAAATCGGCGGGCAGGGTGACGGCGTGCCGGTCGCGCAGGGTTTCGCCGGGCTGCCAAGTGCCGGTCGGCATGGGCAGTTGATCTGTCGGTTGTCCGTCGTGCTGCGCCACAACCGCCCCGTTTGCATCCAGCAGATGCACAAACACGGTATAATCGCGCGCCATTGCCGCCGATGCGCGCCAGTAAAGGGTAACATTCAGAATGCTGCCGGTGTGTTCGGCGGCGTAACCGCGAAGTTCCATTTTATTGTCGAAATTGAATTGCGCAACATTTGGGGGCTGTAAATCGGTATCGGCGGGGACAACGGCAACCAATTGCCGACCCTGCCGCGCAAACGATGCCGCCCGCACCCATGTGCCCGCATCGAAACGCCGCACGCCGGCGGCGGTGACGGGCAGCCGCTGCCTCCAATCCGCCCAGTTTTCGCCGCGCAGCACGCCCACCCCCAAACTCCATTCGTTGCCCAATGTCCATGGCAATGTCTCCGACACGACAATTTCGCCCGGTTTCCATTGCGTCGGGGGATACCACAATTGCGTCACCATCGGGCGGAGGGATGTGTCTTCCACGGTTTCGCCGTTTGGGTTGACGAAAAACGGATAGAGCCGCAACGGGGCGGTAATCGGGTTGAGTGCCTGCCAATAAAGGCGCACGGTGGTTTCGGCACGGCGCGGCGAATCGGTTACATCCGCTCCCAGCAGCCGCAGCGAATCGCCGAATTGCACGTTCAGCGGAATTTGGGGCTGCGGGTCGGTTACCCGCGCAAAATCGAAAAACGCATCGGGCAGGGTGGTGTTCGATTCGCCCCGTTTGAGCACGATAAAACCGTCGGCGGCGCGCCAAATACCAAATTGTCCGTCTGCCAAAAGTTGTTCGATTTTCGCGCGGAAATCGTTGGGATGCAACGGCGATGTATCGGCGGTTACATCCAAAAAGATGTAATCGGCTTGACGGATGAACGGCAAAACATAGGCAAATTGCCGGTTGCTGAGATGCGCATACAGGCGCAATTGCGATGAAACGGGCGCATCGGCGGGAATTTCCGCCGCCAATGCCGCACCGATGCGGGCGTGCGCGGTAACGGGGAATTTCGGAGCGGTGGGCGACAGCGGCGACAATCCGTATTGCCAGTGCCATCCCAGCGAGACCATCAGCAAAATAACGGTTGCCGCCGTCAATACCATGCTCCGTCCGCGCGCCAGTTTTGCCAGCAAAACCAGCCCAAACAGCGATGCCCATACCAACCACGGCGTTACATCCGCCACATAATGCCCGCGAACGGCGTTGTGCATTGCCGGATTATTGCTGAGCAGGTTAATGGCAAACGAAGGTGTGCCAATCAACAGCACGGGCAGTCCCAGCAACGGTAAAAAAGCAAACGGTGCGAACAAATCGCGCAGATATGCCAGTTTTTCCGGCTGCCACAGGCTGCGCAGCACCAAATCGGGGCGGCTGACAACGGTAGATACAATTTCCAACGGCGATTGCCCGAAATCGCTGTAATATTTGAGGAAAATGTGTTCGCCAGTTACGCTGAACGCGGGGATAACCCACAGCATTACCACTGCGAACCATATTCCCGCCAACACAATGGTGGTCAACCCCAGCCGCCAATTTTTATGCCGCACGATGGCATATACTCCCAAAAACATCACTTGCAGGGGGATTTGCTCTTTACACGCCATCGCCAGCACGGCAAACAGCAAAAACCACCCGCCGCGCCGATTTTCCAGAGAATAAAAGGCGAACATCAAAAAAGAAAACGCCAGCACCGGCGGATGAAAATCGGCGAGCGTTACGGCTTCAATACCCGGAAAGAGCAAATAGGCAGTCAGCAAACCCAACGCGGCAAAGTTGCTGTTCAGTTTTTGACGCGCCAGCCAAAAAACAGGCAATCCCGCCAAACCGACCAGCGCGGCTTGCAACACCAGCAACGTTTCGGGGGCGCTGTGAAAAAGGTAGAAAATTGCTACCAGCGCCAAAATGGGGTCGGCGTGGTTGGACAGATGCAGCAACGGTTGTCCGGTGGAAGTGTAGAAAAAGAACCGCCCGTGCAGTGTGTTCCATACCACTTGGTCATACACACCCAAATCGAAGCCGCTTTGAAAGGCGGCGTGTCGCTGCAATGCCAACCCGGCAAAGGTGACAATGAATGTCAGCACGCCCAAATCGGCAAGCCAATCGCCATAATTTTTGGAGGACGGCAAAATGTGCGCCGCTTTTGCGCGTAAATTCATTTCAGGTCAATTTCCCCCAGCGACACGAAATTATCTGCCGGTGCACCGTTTTTCAACACCGGCAGGCGTTCCATCGTTTCCCAATAATAAACGCCCACATTCAGGGTATATTTCCCCGGCGAAAAATCATCGGGCAGAATGATATTGTGCCGGTCGCGCACGGTTTCGCCGAGCCGCCAACTGCCGGTGGGAATGGTCACGGTATCGCCCGGCTGACCATCGTGCTGCGCCACAATATTGCCGGCGGCATCCACTACATGCACAAACACCGAATAATCGCGCGACATGGTCTGTTCGGCGCGCCAAAACAGTGTTACCTGCAATTGCCGGTTGCGCGCTTCCGCCGTATATCCCAACAATGCCATTTGGTCATCAAAATTAACGTTCAGCGGGTGCGCCGGGGTTATCTCCGGCGGATTGTCATCAAGTTTCACCAGCGTTCGCCCCCGCCGCGCAAACGTCGCCAACCGAACCCATGTGCCGGCATCAAACACCCGCACGCTGTCCGCCGCATCTTCCGGCGAAACCGGCAGGCGGCGGCGCCAATCGTTCCACTGCCCCCCGTTCAGCACGCCCACGCCCAAACTCCACTGCCGCCCCACATCCCACGGAATTGTTTCGGTGATGATGATTTCATCGGGCTGCCAGCGGGCAGGCGGATACCAGCGCTGCGCCACCAACGGGCGTTGGGTGGTATCTTCCAAAATACGGTTTTGACTATCCGTAAAAAACGGATACACCCGCACCCCGGACGGCAAGGGGGATAACGCCTGCCAGTACCAGCGAACCGCCACTTCCGCGCCGCCCCGGTCGTTGACCAAATCGAGCACATCGTACCCCAACAGCAGCAAATCGTCGCCAAAACGGATACGCGCCGGATATTGCGGTGCAACAGGCGTTTTGGCGCGGGCGAAGGTATAAAATTCGTCGGGCAGAGTTGGTTGGGTTAATCCGCGTTTCAGCAAAATGTAACCGTCGGCGGCATCCAGAATACCGAATTCGCCGGAAGCCAGCAACCGCTCAAAGTCGGTTTTCAAATCATTGGGATGAATGGGCCACGAACCGGCGGTCACATCCAGAAAAACATATTCGGCATCATTCACATCAGGAAATTGATAGGCTTTTATTCGATGCGCCAAATGCAGGTACAACTTTCCCTGCGCCGAAAGGGGCGCGTCGGGCGGAATTTGGGCGATGAAACGTTCAGCCAGCCGGTCGTGCGCGGTAATTTGCCAGTGGGGACGGGCAAGCGACAACGGCGAACGTCCGTGCACAATATGGAAATACGATGCCACCACCAGCACGGCGACACTCAACGCGGGCAGCAACCAACGTTCGGAACGGGGAAACCGCCGTGTGCCCCACCGATGCAGGGTTCGCAGCCCGAAAACCGCACCCATTGCCAGCCACGGCGCAACGGTAGAAATATATTGCGCCTGCGTGGCATCGTGCATCGCCGGATTTGCGCTGAGCAGGTTTATCGCCAGCGACGGCAAACCGATGAGCAGTACGGGTAATCCCAGCAGCGGCAAAAAGCCAAACGGGGCGAGTATATCGCGGAGGTATGCCAATTTTGCCGGCTGCCACAGGTTTTTCAACACAATGTCGGGGCGCGTCACCGCGGTGATGATGATTTCGGCGGGGGTGCTGCCCAAATCGGCATAATATCCCAAAAACAGATGTTTGCCGATGACACTGTTCGCCGGAATGACCCAATACATAATCACCAAAAAATATGCGGCAGCCACGGCGATGGTCAGCGCCCCAATGCGCCAACGACGCTCAACCACCACCAGATACAATCCCATAAATGCCACCACCAGCGGAATTTGCTCTTTGAAGCCCATCGCAATGGCGGCAAAAAGCAAAAACCAACCGTATTTTCTGCGCACCATAAAATAAAACGCATACAACAGCAAACCGGTTGCCAGCGCCGGCGGATGGAAATCCCACAGGGGAACAATTTGCAGAGACGGGAATGACAGATACGCCACCAACAGGCTTATTGCGGCAAAATTACTGTTTAACAATTGCCGCGCCAGCCAAAAAACGGGCAAGCCCCCCAAACCGATGACGGCTGCCTGCAAAACCAGCAAGGTGACGGGGCTATCAAAAAGCAGGTAAAAGGGGGCGACAAAAATGAGCGAGGGGTCGGCGTGGTTGGAAAAATGCAGCAACGGTTGTCCGGTGGTGGTATAAAAGTAGAAACGTCCGTGCAGTGTGTTCCATACCACTTGGTCATAAATGCCCAAATCGAATGCGCTGGAATTAAAACTGGCGTGTCGAAGTATTGCCAGCCAAGCGAAAGTAATAATATACGCCAGCACCAGCGCCCACGCCATAACGTCGGCGGCTGGTATGCGGTTGCGGTTTCGAGTTTCGGGTTTAAGGTTCAAAGTTCAAGGTTTCGAGTTTCAGGTTGCAGAGTTTCAGGGTTGCAGTCAGCCGTTAGCCGTCAGCAGTCACGCATCACGTTTTACGTTTTACGTTTTACGCATCACGCATCGCCACCAGCACATCGCACACGAAATCAATATCAGCGGCGGATAAAGTTGTGCCCGATGGCAGGTTAATGCCCTGTGCCGACAGTTTTTCCGCCACGGGGAGCGACTGCCCGGTGGCATACATCGGCATTTGATGGACGCAGCCGAAAAACGGGCGGCTTTCGATGCCGTGTTCGCGCAATTTTGCCATCACCGTGTCGCGGTCAAGCCCAAATTCGGGCGTGATGAGCGGCGCAAACATCCAGTAAACCGTTTCCGCCCAGTCTGCCTGCGGGGGCATCACCAAGCCGGGCACATCGCCGAGCCGCGCCATATAGTGCGCCGCATTTCGCCGCCGAATGGCAATAAAATCGGCAATCTGTTCCAACTGTGCCACACCGAGCGCGGCTTGCAGGTTGGTCATCCGGTAGTTGAACCCGATTTCGGTGTGCCAATACGGGCTGTCGGGCTGACGGGCGTGGTTTTGCAAAAAGAAGCACCGTTCCGCCAGCGATTGGTCGTCGGTTACCACCACGCCCCCTTCACCGGTGGTGATAATTTTGTTCCCCATAAAACTGAAAATGGCGGCGTGCCCCAACGACCCGACCGGCTTGCCCCGATATTTGGCGCCGTGCGCTTCGGCGGCATCTTCGATGACCCATAAATTGTGCCGCCGGGCGATGGCGTTGATGGCATCCATATCGGCGGGATGCCCGTACAGATGCACGGGGATGATGGCTTTGGTGCGCGGGGTAACGGCGGCTTCGATGGCGGCGGGGTCAATATTCCACGTTTGCGGCTCGGAATCGACAAAAACGGGTGTGGCGCCGGTGTATGCCACAGCGTTCGCCGTGGCGACAAATGTCAGGCTGGGCACAATCACTTCATCCCCCGCACCGATATTCAGCGCCGCCAGCACCAGATGCAGCGCAATGGTACCGTTAAAGGTCGCCACCCCGTATTTCACGCCGCAAAACTCGGCGAAATTTTGTTCAAATTGATTAACATATTTCCCCTTGGACGATACCCAACCGGAGCGGACACAATCGGAAACGAGTTCCAATTCACGTTCACCAATTTTCGGTTCGGCAACGGGAATAATTCTTTTGGAAATTGGAGATTGGTTATTGGTCATTTTTCATTCTTCACTATTCGTTATTCCCTTTTCACGGAAATCGTCGTCAGATATAAAAAATCGTCGGGGCTGCCATCGGCGCGCGCAAGCCGCACGCCATCCGGTTGGCGATACACCCCCACCACCAACGAATAGTCGCCGGCGGGCAAATCGTCGGGGAGCTGCAGCCCGTACCCCCGCCACTGCGGCACATCCGGCGGAAATTGCGCGGCAAATTGCGGGTCGAAAAGCAATCTGTCCTGCTGAACCGCCAGCGCGCCATCCGCCCCGAGCAGATGCACAAATGCCACCAGCGGCGCATCTGCCGCCGCCGTCCTGCGCCACTGCAATCGCACCCCCAGCACATCCCCCGCCGATACCGCCGGTGCAGTCACGGCAAATTTTTCCAGCGATATACCGCCGTCAAACGGCACGGCGGCGGAAATTTCGGGCAACGGCGATGAAACGTGCGCATACCGGCTCAATCGTCCGCCGGTGAACCATTGCTCATCCAGCGGAAATGCGTCTGCCGCCAAACGGGCTGCCGCCGCGGTCGGCGGGTCGGCGGGGGACTGTCCGCGTTCATACAGCCACAGCGAATCGGCAGCGGGTAACGGCACCTGCGCCACCGCTGCCGCATCGGCGGGCAAAAGGGTGGTCGGCTGCCGTTCGCGCCGATTTCCCAGCCACCATGCCGAAAATTCGAGCCGGTCGGCGGCGGGCGGCAGCGCAATCCACAGCGAATCGGTGGCGGGGGCGGTTTTCAGCGCGGCAAAAACGGCGGTATCGGCGGGGCGCGCCTGCCGGGCGGAAAAATGTCCCGCTCCGAACAAAAATTGTCCGGCGAGCCATACTGTCAGCAAACTTGCCGCCCACACGGGCAGGGTTTTCTGCCCGCGCCAGCCAAAATACAAATTGCCCGCCACTGCCAACAGTAAAATTGCCGGCGGCAGCAACAGATACAGTTGCACGGGCAAGCCAAAATCGGTGGGATGCAGCCACAGCGGCGGCGGGGTTTCGCCGTCGAATTTGAAAAAAAGCGCCAACCCGCCGAACAGCAGGGTGCTGGTCAGCACGGGACGGGGCAGCAGCCCGCGCCGCATCAACGCCCACGCAATCAGCGCGGTAATAACCGCCAGCAGCACGCCATTGGTCAGCAAACCCAGTTGCAGGGGATTCAAACCGGGCAGCAGATGCGCCAACCCCATCAGCGGCACATACAGCCAAATCAACCATTTGCCGAAAGTCAGCCGGAAATTGCCGGCATCGTCCCACGCGCCGGGGGCGTTTTCCTGCCCCGCCGACCACGCCAGCAAATTTATGTCGGCGTGATGGTATTGCACCATGTTATCGGCGGCAGTGAGCAGCGCCAGTTCATCCACCGACGAGACCGTGGCGGGTAACACCAGCAGATAGATGGCAAAGAAGAGAAGTCCCGCCCAAAACGGAAAATTTCGCAACGGCATTTGGGTGCGGATATTCAGTTTCAAATTGAGCGGCTTGGGGTTGGTCATTGGTTATTGGTGATATACGGATTTATTCCTTTTCCAGCGAAATGTGCCCCAATTGAAATGAATCGCCGCCGGTGGTTACGGGCAATCGTGCGCCGGTTGCCGGCAGATACACCCCCACCACCACCGCATATTCGCCGGCGGGCATATCGGCGGGGAGCGAAATTGCCACCGGGTCGGTGATATATTCGCCGACCGCCCAACCGGTGGTCGGTTCACTGCCGTTGGCGGGAATGCCATCGTGCTGCGCCACCACATTTCCGGCAGCATCCACCAAATGGACAAATACCGAATAGACTTCGCGCATATCGCCGCGCCCCTGCCAATACAGCGTTAACGGCAGATTGTCTGCGCCCGCAGGCAGCGCGGACGGCATTTCAAAACCTGTCAGCGCCAGTTTATCACCAAAGTTGACATCCACCAATTTTCCGGTGACGGGTGGGCGTTCAAATTGCCGATGCGCTTTCGGCAAAATTTGCGGCGCACGCAGAGAGAAACTATCGCCGGCGGGCAATATCCACCGCCGCGCCGAAAGTGCGGAACCGGTTGCGTTCAACCACCGCACCCGCAGCGACAGGGTGGCGCCGGGCGGGGCTTCGGCGGGAACCACAATATCCACCTGTTGGCGCACCTGCTGATTTTTCTGCCACGCAGCGGTTTCGGTGGGGATGCGCCAATCGCGCCACACACGCCCGTCGCGGTCAACCAATTCCACCAGCAGGGTATAATTTTCCGGCGGTGATTTGAGCGCCCGCCATAAAAATCGGACGGGGTAGCCTTTGCCCTGCCGCACACGCTTCACCCCAAATTCCACCCCGTCGAGCGCAATTTCGCCGCCGAAACGCCGCCAACCGGCAATTCCCGCCGCCGGGGCAAATTGCACGGCAACCGCGCCCAAATCGAACACCCGCCCGCCGTCCGGCAATGTCCATTCCTGCCCGATTTGGGTATATACCGCCAATTGCAGCCGATATTCGCCGGGGCGAATGCCGGTCGGCAGCGCCAGCGAATATGCCCCCAGCATCGGCAAATCGGCGGGAATGGTCGGTGCGGGATACCAGCCGGGGCGAATCACATCATCTTTTTGCGCCGCGATTGTGCCGTCAGTCGCCACCAGCCGCAGCGAATAGCGTGTATCTTCCGGCAATTCCGCCAGCGAGCGCCAGCCCAATTGCACCGTCATTCGCCCGCCGGACGGAACTTCGGCGGGGAAAGCCGCACCGTTCAGCGCCAATCGGTTGCCGAAAACAGCGGTAACCGGGTGCGGCAAATCGGGAATGGGGATGTTTGCATTTCGGGGCAGTACACGCACCACCCGCCCCCACGGCACAAAACGGTAGCGAGCCAGCGCATCCGCCGACCATCTGTCCAGCACGGGACCGGCAATATAAAGTGGCGTTCCCTGCGCCAGCCAATCGGCGGCAACCGTTTCATCGGGGGGATACAAGCCCGCAATTTCCGGGCGCATGCGGTGGATGTGCTGCATATACCACATCGAGGTTAAATCGCCCCAATCTGCCATAATGCCCGCATCGGATTCCAGCGGATGCGCCAGCACGTCGAGCCAATAATCGCGGTTGGCGGTATTCCATTTGTGGCTGAGCCAATCAATATTGGCGCGGGCGTGCTGCGCGGGTAAAATGATTATCAGCAGAAAAATAAGCCCGTTCAAACCGAATTTTATCCACGGGGTGTAACCGGTTTTCAATTTTGAGTTTTCAATTTTAAATTGAAGAAAAGCAACCACCCCGCCGGCAAACAGCGCGAAAATCAAATTGCTGGTCAGCAGAAACGCATTTTGTTCACCGCGCCCGTAGGTCAGCACGAACGGAATCGGCAGGGCAAAAAGAAGGATGAGCGGCACTGCCCACCGTCGCAGCGGCTGCCAAAGGGCAAACACCGCCAAGCCGACAAATCCCCAGCCGATAGCCGCCCAGCCCCAATCAATGCGCAGCAATCGCCCCAAATAACGGGTGAAAAAATCGTGCGGCACGCGCCCCCAGTTGGTTACCACCCCGCCGGTGAAATCCGCAGCGGTGAAATACCGCACCCACCCCGAAAACCCGCTGTGATAAAAATCGCTCAACAGTCCGTGTCGGGTGGCGGCAGTGCGCCCCATTTGAGCGATGAGCATTTCGGCGCGGATGGGAATATACAGATACAGCATTGCCGGCACGGCAAACACCGCCGCCAAAATTATCACCCGTTTGAACGACGGGCGATGGTTTTTCCACAGCAGCCAGACCATACCGGGCAGCAGCAGCACCGTAGTGCTGTGAACCCCCAACTGCAATCCGGCAAACAGTGCGCCGCGGATGGCGTGTTTGGGTTTGGGGCGAGTGAACACATATAGCGCGGCGGTAAAAAGCAGAATGTTCAGCGTGTAAATTTTGGCTTCGGTTGCCCAGCGCCAAAACGTCGGCAGGGTGGCAAACAGCCATACGCTGCTGACCGCTGCCAGCCGGTAGCGCAAAATATTTTGCGCCACGCGGTAGAAAATCGCCATTGCCAGCGCCGCACACACCGCCGAAAAGAGATTCATCCGCCATGCAATTTCGCCGACGGGGAAAACCGCCAGCCACAATCGCGCTGCCAGCAAATATACCGGGTAACCGGTGGGATAGGTAACGCCCATCACCGACGGGGTATATTGAAAGAGCGCGGCATCACCGTTGAGCACGGTCGGCGCCAACGTGCCGACATACGCCGCCAACGCCCCCAGAAAGATTGCGGCGGTAACGGCGGCATCAAGTTTTCGATTCAGGGGTTTCAGGTCAAGATTCAAAGTTACAGGGTATCACCATTCATTGATTTTCGCAGCAGCCACACCAGCCACACACCGAGCAGCCATACCACCGCAAACATCGCCACAAATGTTATTTGAATACCGGCGGATGTGGCAGTGCGGATAGGGTCTTTGGGGTGCAGAATCAGCGGGGCGGAAAATGTTAACAGCCACAGCACCCCCACCAGCGCGATATTCACCGCCGCGCGGAATTGTCGCCACGGCAGCCAACTTGCCACCGTTTTGGCAATCAGCGCGATGGCAGAAAACCGCAATCCCGCCGCTGTACGCGGCTCCGTCAGCGAAACTGCCCCCCAGTTGGCTTTTGCCGCGGCAAAACTGATGATAACCCCCAGCAAAAACCAAATCACCCCCACCCATGCAATCGTTTCCATCCAACCGTGCCACCGCTCATCGTCTTTTGCCAGCACCCACACCCCCAACACCCCGCCGAGCAGCACGCCGGTCATACCCGCCCACGAAAATGCCACATGAACATACACCGGCTTGATGCCACTGCCCATCGTTTTTTCCGCCGGAGCGAACCAAAGAATAATCGCCCCCGCCGCCAGCAGCAGCACCGGCGGCAGCCATATCTGCCAAACATTTTTCGCCTGCACCGATTACGCCTCCCACGTGACTTTCGGCAGTTGCCGGGTATCGAAACTTGCCAACCCGTCTGCGCCCAACCGCAAAATTTCGGTTTGCACCGCCTGCGCCGCCATCAACAGCGATGCCACATCCACACTTTGACACACCGGCGCAAACCGCGCAACTTTGGGGATGCCGCGTTCCAACACCTTCACTGCGCCTCGCCAATTTCCTTTTTTAATGTGGAAAAATCCCACCGCAATTTGTAAAATGCCCTGATACAGCAACCGCACCGACCGCGATTCGGCATTCCAAGCGTCTTCTAGCGTTTCATGACAGCGATAATATTGCCCGCGGTTGAATTCCTGCAAACCGCGCACCACCAACGGCGGCAGCGGTTCGGCGCAGCAGGTTTGTGCCACCCGCCAGCGATGCCGCGCCACCAACGCCGGCAGCCGGTTTACAATTGCAGAGCGGGCAACCACCGCCGCGCAACCGGCAGCCAATGCTCGTTGCCGCAATGCCGCATCGGTATGGGGGGCAAATGCCAACACCGGCACGTGATTGCTTTTTTTGCCGGGACCTTTAATTTGGCGCACCAGCGGCTCCCACGGCAACCCCGCCGAGAAAAGATCCACAATTGCCAGCACCGGCGCAGCGGTCAACGCTTTGGTCAACGCGGCATCATTCACCGCGAAAACGGGTTTATACCCCGCCTGCCGCACCAAATTTTCCAGCCGGACGGCAAACATTATGTCGTCAACCAGCAATACAATCGGTTCCATTTTTGCTCCCGCGAGCGCACGTGCCCCGCAAATAACCTCAATTTGGAGGTTTTGTCATTCCGGCAAAACACACCCTTCGACAGACCCTAACGGGCTACGCAGGGTGAAAACAGCGTAAGTTCCGACTTGTAAATTTTAGACGAATTGCAAATCGGTGGCAATTCGCGTATAGTATTACGCAGCAAACAATTCCATCAGCAAAATGTAGGAGGCACTATGGCAATTGAAGCGGGCATTCCCGCCCCGAATTTTTCAACCGTAGACGACCAAAACAAACCGGTAAACCTGTCAGACTATCGGGGGCGTTGGGTGGTACTCTATTTCTACCCGAAAGCGCTCACCCCCGGTTGAACGATTCAAGCGCAGGGAATCCGTGATGATTTCCCGCAATTTGAAACGAAGGGCGCGGTGGTCATCGGCTGCAGCCCCGATTCTCCCGCCAAGTTGGCAAAATTCCGCCAAAAACATAACTTGCCATTTGTGCTGGCATCCGATGAAGACCATACCATTGCCCGGGCATACGATGTTTGGGTGCAGAAAAAAATGTTCGGCAAAACATATTGGGGCAACGAACGCACCACATTTTTAATTGACCCGGCGGGAAATATCGCGCAGGTATTCCGCAAAGTTAAACCGAAAACCCACGCGCAACAGGTGCTGGAGGCACTGGAAGCGTTGGGGGCGTGATTCGTGATACGAACCGATGCCAAAAACCTACCGTCTGTTTATTGCTATTGAATTGCCCGCCGAGACCCAAACGGCGCTGGCGGAAATTCAGCGCATGCTGTCGCCGCTGAATGCCGTGCGCTGGACAAAATCCGCCAATATTCATTTGACACTGCAATTTTT